>CAMDGT010000073.1 GCA_945898025.1 Rickettsia typhi
GCAAATTTTGAATCCATCTCTATTAATAAAGGCGATGTAGATTCCAGTGGATTTGTGGGTTGGTTTTTTAATCAAATGTTCGTTAATAAGCAATCTTTAATGTTGATAAAAATAATCGCCTTATCTATTTTATTCTTGCTGTTAATTGCCTCCTTTGACTTTTTGAAAACTATTCCAACGATAATTGGAGAATTTCTTGCTTTGCTAATGCTAGCAACGGTCGGAGGACTATTTTTAATTTCTGCTCATAATTTTCTACTTTTTTATCTTGCTTTGGAATTGCAGGGTTTATCGCTATATTTACTCGCTTCTCTTAATCGTCGTTCTGCTTTTGGGCTTTCTAAATCTGATATTGCCGATAACAGCATTGCCAGCGAAGCCGGTCTTAAATATTTTATTCTTGGTTCGGTTGCTTCTGGAATATTATTGTTTGGAATATCTCTAATTTACGGATTCTCTGGAAATATTGATTTTGGAGTGGTTAAAAAAATCTTTTCGGAAAGTCAGTTATTTGATAAGTCGGTTGTATCAATGGTAAATCTTGGTGGCTTTGAAAATAAGTCATTTGATTACATCTATAATTCTGCTGTTCCAAGTGAAGTCGACAACAATCTTCCTGTTGCTATGTTATTCGGATTGTTGATGGTTATTACTGCGATGTTTTTTAAAATTTCATCTGCTCCCTTTCATTTGTGGTCTCCTGATGTTTATCAAGGTTCTCCAACTTTTATTACCTCTTTTTTTGCCACTATATCAAAAATATTTTCTATAATCGCACTATGTAGAATACTTGAAATCGCCTCTGTTAACCCCTTAATTTGGCTCTCAATTAAGCAAATCATTATCTTAATTGCGATAACTTCTTTAGCCATTGGTGCTTTTGGAGCAATAAAGCAAGCAAATATTAAGAGGCTATTTGCCTACAGCTCAATTGCTCATGTTGGCTTCATTTTGCTAGCAGCAATTGCAGATGCATCTTTTGAAAGGTTTAGTGTAATTATATTTTACCTCTTAATTTATAGCATACTTTCTTTGGCTGGTTTCTTGATGTTGTCGTTAACAATTAGCAAAGATAATTCTGATAGATTTTTAACTATTAATAATCTTGCGGGAGCTTCTAAAAGAAGTCCGTTATTTGCCTTTAATTTTACAGTAATAATGTTTTCAACAGCTGGCATTCCTCCTTTAGCGGGTTTTTTCTCAAAACTCTTAGTCGTAAATCAATTAATAAAATCAAATTTGGTAATTGTTGCGGTTGTTGCGATTTTATTTACTCTAGTTTCCGCTTATTACTATCTAAGAATAATAAAAACAATGTATTTTGATGATTTGACCAAAGAAACCGTGGAAATAAAAAAATTTTCTCAATCTTTTTTAATTCATGGGGTTGTCTTGCTTATAGTGTTTGCAAATATTTTTTTTCTGTTATATTTTGAAAAATTATCGCAAATTATTATTAATCTCAAATAAATAATTTGAAGTTGATTTTTGACTGCACTTTGTTTTTATGTAACCTTAAAAATAGGTTTTTTTGCAATATCCATTCTCTATAAAATGATTCCTTTAATTTCAAAATCTCAATCTAATATCATAAATGCTGAAATAACTGTTCCGGGTGATAAGTCGATTTCGCATCGATCTTTGATTTTTGCTGCCCTTGCCAATGGAGTTAGTAAAATTAATAATCTTCTGGAGGGAGAAGATGTGGTTCGCACCGCCGAAGCTCTAAAATCAATGGGGGTTGAAATCGTAAAGTGCGAAGATTACTGGCAAGTTAACGGCAGTGGTGTTGCTGGCCTTTGTGAGCCTGTCAATATTCTAGAAATGGGAAACTCCGGCACGGGAGCTCGTCTTTTAGCTGGGCTGGTTACTCCTTATAATTTCATTAGTTTTTTTAGTGGAGATTCTTCTCTTAGAAAGAGACCAATGGCAAGAATATTTGAGCCAATAAAATTATTTGGAGCAAGCATTGTTGCTCGTCAAAATAATTTAATGCCTTTTGCCGTTATTGGCAACGGAGATGCTTTGCCAATAGAATATCAAATGAAGAGTGCCTCCGCTCAAGTAAAGAGCGCTATATTGCTTGCATCGCTTGCTACTCGTGGCAAAACCGTTATCATTGAGCCAGAGCCATGCAGAGATCATACAGAAATAATGATGAAGAGCTTTGGTCTTGATATTAAAATTGAAAAATTGGAATTAAATCAAAAAATTGCCAATAAAATTTCTTATACCGGTTTGCAAGATTTTCAAGCTCGTGATATTTCAATAATCGGCGATATATCTTCCGCTGCATTTTTTATTGTTGCTACTCTTATTTCTTCTAATTCGAGAATCATAATTAAGAATGTTGGGGTTAATCCTTTGAGAGCTGGCATTATAACTACTCTGTTGGAAATGAATGCAAATATTGAATTAATTAATCAAAGAGAAGTTTCTGGTGAATTGGTTGCTGATATTGTGGCGGGGTCTAGCAATCTAAAAGGGATTGAAATTCCAGCTTCTCGCGCTGCTTCGATGATTGATGAGTATCCTATTTTATCAATTGCCGCCGCAAATGCTACGGGCATTACTAAAATGAATGGTCTTGCTGAGTTAAAAGTAAAAGAGAGTAATCGCCTTGCGCTAACTCAGGAAAATCTTGTTAATTGCGGGGTTGAAGCTAAAATAGAAGGAGATTCTCTGTTAATTAAGGGTGGAATTATTCAGCCTAAAAATCAAGTTCAAGTTAAAACAGCTATGGATCATCGCATGGCGATGTCGTTTTTAATTATGGGTCTAAAAATAGAAAAAGGCACTAGAATCGACGATTCGTCAATGATTTCTACTAGCTTTCCTAATTTTATTGATTTGTGTCGACAGCTATCTATCGAATTCGAAGAAGCTAACGACTAAAATCAATTAATTTAAAAAAACTCATTACTCGCATTAATCTCAAAATATAAAAATATTGAGTGATGGCTGGTTTTGTTGAATAGAACATTAGTTTAAACGCTTATATTCCTCATCAATTGTTCGTTTTATTTCAGTAAAATCATCTCTACTAAGTTCGCCTTGATAATGTTTAATGATTTTTCCTTGCTGATTTATGATTATTGTTTCGGGAACCGCAGTAAGATTAATAAGTTTACCAAGTGAGTTTTTTGAATCTAGGGCAACTTTATTATAATAATTGCCATTATTATTTAGAAAAGTAAGAGAATTTTCTGGAAGATCTCGCCATGCAACCCCAAATATAGAAACTTTTTGATGATATATTTTTTGATTATATATATCGCTTAATTCTTTAATTAAATGATGTTCTTTGATGCAGACAATACACCAAGAAGCAAAAAAATTAATAATAGAAATCTTGCCTCGCAAATCTTGATTAGAAAAGCTGTTTTCTGTAACTGAAGAGGAGTTTTTTAAAATGTTTTTATTGCTAGCAATATCAATTAGCGGCAATTGAAATTCTGAAAATTTTATTGATTTTTTTTGAAATTGATTATTCTTTAGAAAATTATTTTTATTCTCGCTTTTAATTATAGAAATTGCTAAAAAAACAATAATTATAGCTAGAATAATTAAAGGAGTTAAGTAGATTTTATTTTTTATCATTTAATTAAATGGTTGATTGTGTGATTAGATGATGTTTTATAGGTTCATTTTGCTATATCTTTCATTAAAAAGTCTTGTTATTTGCAATAAATCATATTTCATTATTTTTTGATTTCAATAATTTAAAATATCCATGAATAATAATTTTAATTTTTTATTGCAGGGTTGCGATGGTTCTGCTCGTATAGGTTTAATAAATACTGCTCACGGGCAAATCAAAACGCCTGCTTTTATGCCTGTCGGCACCGCCGCCACTGTTAAGGCAATTAAGAATGTTGATATTGTTAATTCTGGTGCCGATATAATTCTTGGCAATACTTACCACTTAATGCTTAGGCCGGGAGCTGATTTAATTGAAAAAGCTGGTGGCTTGCATAAATTTATGAACTGGAGCAAGCCTATACTTACTGATTCTGGAGGGTTTCAAGTTATGTCTCTGTCAAAAATTCGCAAAATCAATGATGAGGGTGTGGAATTTTCATCGCATATTGATGGCGCAAAATATTTTGTAACTCCCGAAAAATCAATTTCGATACAGCATCAATTGGGAGCAACTATTACCATGGCTTTTGATGAATGTATCGCTTTTCCTGCTAGTTGTGAAGATAGTAAGAAGGCGATGATTCGTTCGATTGATTGGGCTCGTCGTTCCAAAAATAATTTTATTTTTAGGGATGGATATGGATTATTTGGCATCGTTCAGGGCGGAATTTATCGCGATTTAAGAGAAGAATCTGCAAAAAAATTAATTGAGATTGGTTTCGATGGATATGCAATCGGCGGTTTAGCAGTGGGAGAGGGGCAAGAAATAATGTTTGAAGTGTTGAATTATCTTCCTGCGATCTTGCCGGAAGATAAGCCTCGCTATTTAATGGGGGTCGGCAAGCCTAGCGATATAGTTGGTGCCGTTTTAAGGGGCGTGGATATGTTTGATTGTGTTATTCCTACTCGTTCAGGTAGAACTGGACAAGCTTTTACCAGCAATGGAGTTGTCAATATTCGCAATGCAAAATATCGCGACGATTTTTCTTCACTGGATCCTGAATGTAGTTGCTATGCTTGCATCAACCACAATAGGGCTTATTTGCATCACTTAGCTAAATCTAATGAAATTCTTGCTTCAATGCTACTAAGTGAGCATAATATTTTTTATTATCAAAAATTAATGCTAAATATTCGTCATCACATTTCTAAAAAAACCTTTGCTGGCTTTGCTAAAAGATTTGTTGAGACGAGTTTAATGAATGAGAGTTGTTGATGGCATTGAATCAAGGAGCAAAATTTTCTACTACTTGTTGATTTTGCAAGTTTTTCTCTTGTGTTTTAAAAAATATTGCTTATGCTTTTTGTAAATAAATATTTAACTAAAAATTATATAAAATTTTAACGATTGTAATTATTCTTAGTATTTGTTCCAAAATGAGAATAAATTTCAATTGTTTTTTAAATTAAAAAACAAAAGCTATTATCAAAACATATTTAGATTAACTAAATTCTTTTACTCAATGCTTTACAATTGAGATGCTTTACAATTGAGCGTAATTAAAGTTAATTAGTTTGCTTTATTAAAAAATAAGTAAAGATTTATAAATCTAGCTGTTTGATTAAAAATATTAGAGTCTAAATAGAACATAACAAAATAATTTAATAATATATGGAAAATAGCGAAACTTCATCTGAAAATAATTTTTACATTAATCAACATCACACCGAAATGACCGGCAAAATAGCCAGTATTAAAATTGGCATTAATGAAAAAGGCGTAGAATATATATCTGGATTTCTCTCTCAGTTAAGAAAAACCTCCAGTAAGTCTCATCTCAAAATTGCTCGTTTAGTTAAATTTGTTTGCTATAAAAGAGAATATTTTGACCTGCTAATCACTACATCTGGCTTGGATGTGAATCAAAAAGTTGAGCTTGGAAGAGAATATCAAGGAAATAATAAAATATCAGATCGTCCAAAAGTTACTATGATAGGCAATAAAACATCAATAGGAAAGGAAGACAATATCGACACGGTGTGGATAGAAAGAGTTATAAATTATGATCAATATGTTGAATTTTGCAAACAAAGAGATGATTTATACGATACCTTTGATGTGGTAAAAAAACAAGAAAAGGCAAGTTAGAATCTTTTAATTCACAACTATCTTGGTGTTTTTCCTAAAAAATAAGGGTCTAGACAACTTTAAAGAGGCTTTTCTCTAATTTTTTTTAACAAAACTTTATACAAACCTTGTTTTCGATGGTTAAATCTAAATTCACTTTCTTTTAAGTGCAAAATAAATTTTTCATTCGTTAATCCGTTAAATTTTGCTAATCTTCTTTTGTAATAGCTCCAGAAAGACTTTATACTATAACATGATTTTTTCCTCGAGCAAATTCATTGTAGAATGAAAAACTCGATGATGAGTGTAACCATTTAAAATTAAGCCATCGTAAGCCTTCCACCCATCAGTATTAATTGTTGATCCTTCAAGAATTTTATCCTGAATAATTGGCATCAATTGTTCTCTGGTGCAATTTTTGACAATTTCAA
>CAMDGT010000074.1 GCA_945898025.1 Rickettsia typhi
AGATCATATTGTCGTGAGTGCATCGCATACTTTTTTTCCATCAAACAAAGAAGTGCAAAAACAAACCTTATACTTTTTAAGAAATGGTTGGTTTAGGCATGCAAGCTAAATATAGTAATTTTAATTAAAATTAAGGAAAAAAATGAGAATAACAATGACGCTATTCTTAATAGCGATATTTATATCGAGTACACAAACTTTTAGGCATATCTATGTTAGTTGGATTCATCCAAAATCTTCGGTGCTCGATGCATTTAATGATAATGAGATAATTAGTAGAGAGAAAGACCAAATGGAATTAACCGAATTGATGGACTTAACCAAATTGAAGTTTTATTGGATCTCAGGGCTACTAAGTCTTTTGGTGGGTTTACTGACATTATTTAGATTTAATTGTCGGTTATTAGGCTTTAGTGGAATTTTTGTTGGAATAAGTTTGATGTTGATTTGGACTAGTTCGTTATTTCTTAATAAATCATTACAGCAATTCGTTACTTTGTTATCAGTGGCGACATTGTTAATAATAGTGGCTCTGGGGCTGATAATTGATAAAAAGGATTTATTAAAAAGAAGTCGAAAATAAATCATGTCAAACCAATTATATCTTCTTGGAACGAAAAAATTCTTACCGCTTTTTATCACCCAATTCTTCGGCGCTTTTAACGACAATGTTTTTAAAAATGCTTTTCTGATTTGGTTTACTTATGATATATCGCAGAAGCTGGATATGAATCCGCAAATTATGGTTACGATTGCCTCAGGTTTATTTGTTTTACCATTTTTTCTTTTTTCTGCTCTAGCCGGACAGATTGCCGATAAATTTGAAAAATCCAAAATTGTCCGCATTATTAAGATCGCCGAGATCTTGATAATGCTATTCTCCTTCATCGGCTTTTACTTCGAAAATATTTATTTGCTTTTAGTGCTAACATTTTTGATGGGAGTTCATTCAACTTTTTTTGGTCCAATTAAATATAGTCTGCTTCCCGAAACTTTAAAAAATGATGAGTTAATCGTTGGTAACGCTTTGATTGAAGGTGGAACTTTTTTGGCAATATTGCTTGGAACAATTCTTGGCGGAGTTGTGGTTAGATCACAAAATGGCATCGAAATTATTTCTGCTACAGTCTTATTATTCGCAGTAATCGGCTATATTAGCAGTCGCTTCATACCAAAAACCCCAATAAGTGATCTAAATCTTAAGATCGATTTCAATATTTTTTCTCAAACTTTAAAAATTATTGGTTATGCTAAAAAAGAAAATACGGTATGGCTTTCAATAGTTGGCATCTCTTGGTTCTGGTTTATTGGCATAACTTTTCTTTCAAACTTTTCGATTTACACCAAAAATATCATCAATGGTGATGAGTTTATTGTTACTTTGTTTCTCGCTATTTTTTCGATTGGAATTGGGATGGGATCGGTAATGTGTAACAAATTACTCAAAGGAAAAATCAATGGTAAGTTTGTTCCACTCGGTTCGATTGGTATCTCGATAGGAATTTTAGCCTTTTGTATTTCGAGCCATTTTTATCAAACTCCCGACAATATAATTAGCATCGGAAAATTTTTTACGAACAGTTGTCAAAGCTATTTGATCATATTAAGTCTACTGACAATCGCCATTTTTTCTGGAATCTACATCGTGCCTCTTTATGCTATAATGCAGTATAGATCTGACAATCAATATCTATCGAGAATTATTGCCGCAAATAATGTTATGAATGCATTATTTATGGTGGCTTCAAGCTTTGTAATTATTGCTTTAATCAAGATAAATATCACGTTACTTCAAATCTTTCTGACTCTGGCAATCTTCAATATTTTCGTATTTTGCTTCATCCGTAAAATTGTTAACAAAAACCTAAATCGCAATGTTTAAAAAAATACTTAGCTTAGCTCTAACCAAACTTTACAAAGTCGAAATCAAGGGCTTAGAAAATTATCAAAAAGCTGGAAATCGAGTTTTGATTGTTGCAAATCATTTATCATTTTTGGATTCAATTCTGTTGGCGGTTTTCTTGCCAGATAAACTGATGTTTGCCGTAAATACTTTTATTGCTCATCAATGGTGGATGAAGCCATTTCTCAAATTAGCAGATACTTATGCTCTTGATCCAACCAATCCAATGGCAACAAAAAGCCTGATTAACGAAATTAAAAAAGACAAAAGATGTGTTATATTTCCTGAAGGACGAATCACTGTTACTGGCTCTTTGATGAAAATCTACGAAGGTCCAGGAATGATAGCGGATAAATCTGATGCAATGATCTTACCAATTCGTCTTGATGGCGTGCAATATACACCGTTTTCTCGTTTAAAAGGTCGTGTTAAAATTCATCTATTCCCAAAAATTACTTTAACGATTTTAAATCCTGTAAAGTTTGAAGTAGATAAAGAAATTACGGGCAGGGCAAGACGCACAGCCAATGCTGATAAGCTTTACGACATCATGACGGAGATGTTGTTTGAAAGCTCTGATTACAAAAAAGTTTTATTTCAATCGCTAATTGATGCTAAAAAAATTCATGGAGGAAATCATCAAATTGTTGTCGACATTGAGCGCAAATCAATAACTTATAGCCAGCTTATTGCTCGATGTTTTGTACTTGGAAGGCAAATTTCCAAAGACACAAAGCATGGTGAGTATGTTGGTTTAATGTTGCCAAATATGGTTTCTAGCATTGTCACTCTTTTTGGAATGCAAGCCTACGGCAGAGTGCCGGCAATGTTGAATTATTCTGCTGGTGGCCAGAGTTTTATGGCCGCCTGCGATGTGGCAAAAATTAAAACCATTTACACATCAAAAAGATTTATTGATGGTGGTAAGTTGCATCACTTAATTGAGTTGGCCGAGAAAGATAAGATCAGAATTATTTATCTCGAAGATGTCGCTAAAAAAATTACCTTAATCGATAAAGTAAAAGGTCTGCTATCTGCTAAATTTGCAGATCGTTATCTTAAAAAGATCAATGATTCTAAATCTCAAGATCCTGCGATCATCCTCTTCACATCTGGCTCAGAAGGCACTCCAAAAGGTGTTGTATTAAGTCATGAGAATATTCAATCTAATCGTTTTCAACTTGCCTCACGGGTGGATTTTAGCAGTAAAGACAAGGTTTTTAATGCTTTGCCAATTTTTCATTCATTTGGCTTAACCGGCGGAACTTTATTGCCGGTTTTGGCTGGTATAAAAACTTTCTTTTATCCATCTCCGCTTCACTACCGAATCGTTCCTGAATTGGTTTATGACACTAATTCTACAATTATGTTTGGAACCAACACATTTCTCGTCAACTACGCGCGCTTTGCTCACTCTTATGATTTTTACAGTTTACGCTACGTCTTTGCTGGTGCTGAAAAATTGAATGAAGAGACAAGAAAAATCTGGTCAGAAAAATTCGGTGTCAGAATTTTTGAAGGTTATGGCACAACAGAAACCTCTCCAGCTTTATCAACTAATACTCCAATGCATAACAAGTCAGGAACTGTTGGTCGCTTAATGCCTGGAATAAAATTCAAACTAGAGAATGTTGAGGGAATTACTGATGGAAAAAGGCTTTTGGTAAGTGGGCCAAATATAATGAAGGGTTATTTACTTAGCCACAATCCAGGAAATATCACTCCACCACAAGATGGTTGGTATGATACTGGTGACATTGTTGCAATTGATGAAAAGGGCTATATCTCAATCAAGGGGCGCGCTAAACGATTTGCTAAAATTGCCGGAGAGATGGTCTCACTAACTGCAACTGAAGTTAATATCGCAAAAATTGATCCAAAATCAGCACACGCAATTGTGGCAATTCCTGATGCTAAAAAAGGTGAACAGCTGATCTTAATGACGACAAGCCAAACCTTAAAACGCGCTGATATTTTTGCTTACTTCAAAGAAAATCAAATTACTGAATTGTCAGTTCCAAAAGAAATTATTGCCGTCGAAAAATTGCCCCTACTGGGAACTGGGAAGGTCGATTATGTAACTGTTAAAGAACTTGGTTATAAAGATAAATTATGAAAGCAATCCTTCTTATACAACTTCCAATCTATAATACATTAATAATTAACTTCTAAAATTCTTCCATAAAATAACTGTTTTATCAATCTAAAACAGTAGAAGATTATGAGAACAATAATAAATCAAGCATTAACACAAAAAGCTCAAGATTTACTTATGAAGTTAAATTCAGAAGGTGTTGTTGCTAAAAGACTAAAGGCAATTATCGCCTCTTTTAATCATCCAATTAAAATGGTAGCAGATATATTTGATGTTGATTCAAGCACTATCACCAGATGGGCAAACAAACTAAAGAGAAGTGGCATTAAAGGCTTGGTCAATGCTTCAAAGCATCTGGATGGAATCATTGTAAAGAGCAAACACAAACAAGAAGTCCAGCGATGGCTTAAAAGTGATCCAAATATCACTATTGCTTGGGTTAAAATAAAATTAGAAGAGTTTAAAAAAAACTCTAATCGAAATAAAAGAAAAAAATCCAAATAAAGCAATCTTATTTTTTGATGAAAGTAGGTTTGGAACCAAAACAAAATGACCTTGGCTGACCTTGGCTGGTTTATAAAAGGAAACAGAACTCCTGTCCTAAGTAAAATTGGGTTTTAAGAATTTCTATCTTTATTCATCAGTTAATTCTGCCGATGGCACTAGCTTCGCTCTGCTTTTGCCATCTGCAAATACTGACTGCATGAATATTTTTCTTGAAGAATTGTTCACAATAAATCAAGAAGATTTTATTTTGATAATGGAAGGTGCCGTATGTCATAAATCAAGAATTTAATCATTCCAAAAAATATTAAAATAATTCTGCTTCCTCCATATTGTAAAGAACTTAATCCTGTTGAGAGATTGTGGAGATTTATCAAGGACAGTACCATTAAAAATAAAGTCTTTGAAACATTAAAAAATCTTGAAGATGAGGTTTGTGAGTTTATTAAGAATTTAACTGAGGAAATTGTTTTTGGAATTTGTAAGTAAGTGTGTGTTTTCAAGTTAAAATGGTATTATAACCCTCCCCCTTAATCATTTTTGAGGGGGGGGGTAGAATTTGCTTGCAAATTCTGGGAGGTGCTGGAAGTATTTTCAACAAAATTAGGGCTTGAGTTTATTGTAAAGATTGTTGCCCCTCCTCTGCATCGCCAACAAGTTGGCTCTGCGACCCTCCCTCAAGGGGGGGGGTTGTTAGATCTCCTTATTTTATTGGTTCAGCAACTCCTCCCGAGAATAGGATAGTTATTAGCCAAGCTTGATTTTTAAGCTTAATTCTTAAAATAATTTTTGAATCTGAAAAATATTCTTTGAATTTTATGTTTGTTGGGTTAGGTTGGCAACATTCCCTTTTTGGTAAAAATTCAAGAGATTTTGGAGTGGGTTAACAAAAACAGCTGATAGAATATGATTTTAAATAATTTTTGTGATATTTTTAAAGACACCAATTCTTGGGATGAGTGTAAAGAAAAGATGATAAAATTTGCCAAAAATGATTACTCATTTGTTGGTAAAGTACTGTTTGAAAAATTTGCAAAATATTATTTTCTACTTAACCCATCTCTAAGAAATGACTATCAAAATATTTGGTTATATGGAGAAATTCCTTATGAAGTTAAAGAAAAATTAAACCTTCCACACAAAGATCACGGTATAGATTTATTATTGCAAGATCGCAAAGGCAAATTTTATGCGGTGCAATGCAAATTTAAGCTGGATGAAAACACAAAACTTTGCTGGACAAAAGATAAAATTGGTAATTTTTTTGGCTCAACCAACAAGGTTGATGGCTATATAGTTTTTGCAAATGCTTACGACATAGACGAAGTTAGTCAAACCAGAAACCAACATTTCCAATTTATTAACATCGCCGACCTTCTGGAAATCAAGCCAGAAACATTCTCAGCAATATCTGATTTTCTCAATAATAGCAAAGTTAAAAATCAATTATTAACTCCAAAACCTCATCAAGAAACAGCAATACAAAACGCTGTTAATTATTACGCTAACAATAATACGGGAAAATTAATTTTGCCTTGCGGAGCAGGAAATACCCTCACTT
>CAMDGT010000075.1 GCA_945898025.1 Rickettsia typhi
ATGTAAATAATATTTACAAATAAGATTGATTTAACTTATTTTTTCAAAAACCAACTATTAGATGATATAGATAAATAAAGGCTCTAAAACCACTTTTATCTATATCAAAAAGGCTTTGCCGTGGGTTTTGAGCTTTTTGCAATTAGATCGAAGATCCTGGCTGGTTTATTTTTTACTTGGAGTTGTTGTTTGTTTTATTCAGTTGTGAACATGCTTTAGAGTATCTAGTCTCTCAGGTTTACGACCAATACAAATTAACAATTAAGCCAATAAAGTGCAATAACTAATTTCTTGAAAAACCCTCGAAAAACCCCTCGAAAAACCCCTCGAAAAACCCCTCGAAAAACCCCTCGAAAAACCCTTAAAAAAACCCTTAAAAAACTATGGGGATAAAGGGTTTGGAGCTGAATTATTTGGGATTTAAGATTTTATGGGACTGGGGGTAAATTTTTAGAGGTGTCCTAAAATAATTTTCAGCAATGATATGTTGCTAAATTTGATTTAACGGCAGAGTCTAAAAATTAATATCATTAATCTTTTGAAGTTTTTAAGAATGTTAAGCTTGCTGTTGTTGATTTTTTGCTGATAATCGTAATAAATTGGAGCTTCATCAATTTTAATTTTTAATCGTGATAATTTAATTAATATTTCACAAGTATATGTAAATTCAGGCTCTCTAATAAAGTTATCCATAAATTTATTTTTCAATTTTTTGATGATTGATAATTTATAAATACGATAACCGCTAGTGTAATCTTGTAATTTTTCTCCATTAATTTTAATGATAGGAAATAGTATTTTAAGAATAAAGGCAGTAATTCTGCTGATTGCGACACGATAAAGGGGAAAGTTTTTTACTTGTGAATCATTGATAAATCTGGATCCAACCAATAAATCCAAATTATGATTTTTAAAATAATTTAGCAATTCGCCAATTTTTTCAGTTTGATGAGTTAAGTCAGCATCCATTGAAATTATTAGATCTTCATCGTTTTTTAATGATTGATTATTTGGTTCTTCGCTAAGTAAATAATCAAAAATTCTTTTAAAGGCTTTTCCTAAACCTTTTTGTTCAATAATGGGAAGTAAAATAATCGGCTTGCTTTTTGCTAAATCTTGCATAATTTGGTAAGATTTATCTGTTGACCCATCTAAGCAGGCAATAATGCGAAATGGTTGATTAATTTCTTGCATTTGTGATGAAATTTTATCAATAAAATGCTTAATTGAATGCTCTTCATCAAGAGCGCAAAATATTATGTTTAACAAGATTTTTATTTTAGTTAAGATTTTTAATTAAAATAATTTAATAAATTTTTTTCAAAATTTCAATGGATTTTAAAATTATTAATCAAAAATTTGATTTAATTATTATTGGGGCGGGTGCCTCAGGTTTAACGGCCGCAATCAATGCCTATAAATCTGGTGTTCGTAACATTGCTGTAATCAGTAAAGTTTTGCCAATTAATAGCCATACTGCATCGGCAAAAGGCGGAATCAATGCCTCGCTTGGCAATGTAATCAAAGATGATTGGAAGTGGCATGCTTTTGATACACTGAAAGGGGCTGATTATATTGCGGATAGTGATGCAGTTGAAATTTTATGCAAAAATGCCAAAGAAGCCATAATTGAGTTGGAGCATTTAGGGGTAGTATTCTCAAGGAATGAAGATGGTTACATAGCACAAAGAGCCTATGGCGGACAAAGTACTGATTATGGTAAGGGTGGGATAGCTTATAGAGCCTGTTATTCTAAAGATAAAACTGGGCACACGATGCTCTCGGCTCTTTACAATCAAGCATTAAAACTAAATATAAAGTTTTTCTCTGAATTTTTTGTTAGCGATTTATTATTAACTCAAAAAGATGATATAAAAACCTCTGGATGCCATGGTTGTGTAGCGATTAATTTGAATAGCGGTGAGATAAATATTTTTAATTCTTTGGCAACAATTATTGCTACTGGTGGCTATAGTCAAATTTATAAAAACTCCACCTCTTCTTTAATTTGTAGTGGGGATGGAGCGGGCTTGTTGTTAAAATTAGGTTATTTAATGCAAGATATGGAGTTTGTTCAATTTCATCCAACGGGCATTGCGGGTTTTGGTTTTTTAATTACAGAAGCGGTTAGAAGTGAAGGCGCTTATTTATTGAATAGCGAAGGAGAAAGATTCATGAAGAATTATGCTCCTAAAATGATCGAGCTTGCTTCGCGAGATGTTGTTTCCCAAGCTATGGCGACTGAAATTCATCAAGGTAGGGGTTGTGGCGATAAAAAAGATTATATCTATCTTGATATGAGGCATTTTAGCCAAGAAACCTTTTTAAATAAACTTCCCGGAGTGGTTGAATTGGTCAAAAAATTTCTTAATCTTGATGTTAGTAAAGATTTTATTCCTGTTGCTCCTTCCGCTCACTATAATATGGGAGGAATTCCCGCTGATAATAATGGGGCGGTGCTTGATTTTAAGATGATAGACAATCAATTGGTGGAAAATAAAATTAATGGTTTATTCGCCATTGGTGAGAGTGCTTGTTTCTCGGTTCACGGGGCTAATCGCTTGGGTTGTAATTCTTTGCTTGATTTATTGGTGTTTGGTAAAATGGCGGGAGAACATTGTGCGAAAATTATTAATCAATTGCAATCAGAAAAAATAAAGCATTTCGATGATATAAATAATTTAATTTCTAGTAAAATTGACGGTTTAAAGGCGGTTTTATGGAAATCTCCAATTTCTAGCGATGATAAAAAGCATTGCAGTTTATCATCTTTAAAAATTGATTTACAAAAAAATAATGACAAAAATTTATCGGTATTTCGTAATCAAAGCCTGTTAATTGAGGGTTTAAAGGCAAATTTTAATTTTTATAAAAAGTTAAAAACTTATATTTTTAGTAATAAGAATTTATTATGGAATCAAGAATTGATTGATTATTTAGAGTTAGAAAATTTATTGCTAAATGCAATTGCAACTAATATTGCGGCATTACATCGACTAGAAAGCCGGGGGGCACATTATCGCAGTGATTTTAATTATCGAGATGATGATAAATTCTTGGCTCACAGCCTTGTAGGTATTAAAAAGATTGATAAAATAATGGCTGAAGATTTAAATATTGATTTGTTGATTGATTTAACAGAAAGTACAAATATAATCGACAATTCAATCGGTAATTCAAATTATCAATTTTTATTAAGAAAGGTTAGAAATTATACCGAAATAGAAGAATTGAAGTTAATTCCAAGCCCTAGAAATTATTAATTCAATTAATAATTCAATTATTAATTCAATTAAATAAATATTATGCGATATAGTTCAAATCTTAACATTATTCTCAAGGCTATTGAAAAAGCGGTTAATAGAATGTCAAGAGATTTTATCGAGTTAGAAAACTTACAAAATAATCCAGCTTCTTCACTTAAATTTGCTACTTCTTGCTTTGGAAAAATTGCTGAGATTATTATTGATGATTTGCAAAAATTTCGAGAAGATTTTGACATTACAATGATTGATAGCATAAATAACAAAAAAATTAATTATCATAAAGATAATCAAATTTCTGAATATTCTTATCTAATTGTCCCAGTTGATGGTTTTTATAATTTAATAAGAGCGAATCCTAATTTTACAATTGCAGTTGCTTTACAACATAAGGGAAATGAAGATAAAGAGCCAGAAACAATAGCTTTAGCAATTAATCACTTAGTTGGCAACGATGTTTATTATTGCGAGAAGGGTTTTGGTGCATTTGTTAATAATCGCAGAATTAGAGTTTCTAAGAAAAATGGCGAAGGTCTTGCGGTTTCTTCATCTAGCCCCGATTTATTCGATGATTTTGTTAAAAATTATCAAATAAAAAATCCTTATTTTTATAGTATAAATTGCCCAACTCTTGAAATAGGCTATTTATCTTCGGCAAAGTTTGATATGGCTGTATTTAACGAAAATAATTATTTCATTGCAAAAGCCTTTGCTTTATTGGCAAAAGAAGCTGGAGGCAAAATTATCACAACAGATACCGAGTCAGAAGCAAAAAACACCAATAAAAGTAAGGCTTCTATGATTATCGCCAATAATTAGTAAAATTTAGAGTTTAAATTTCGGTTTTTAAAATAATCTATTTAATGATAAACAAGAATCAATCATGAATAAAATTTCTGATAAATTAATAGTTGCTCTTGATGTAGAAAGCTTAGATAAAGCAAAAAAGTTGGTTGATATTCTTGATGATCAAGTTAATTTTTACAAAATTGGTCTCGAATTAATGATGAGTAGAAATTATTTTCATTTAATTGATTTTTTGCATCAAAAAAATAAAAAAATTTTTGCCGACTTAAAGCTTTATGATATTGGCAATACTGTTGGAAGAGCGGTGGCAAATCTTGCTAAAATGCCAATAGATCTTCTCACTATTCATGTTGCTAATCGCGATATTATGAAGAGAGCTTGCGAAAATAAGGGCAGTCTTAAGATAATTGGAGTTACGGCGCTAACTAATCTTGATAATAAAGATATTATTGAAATGGGCTTTGATAAATCTTTGTCTATTCAAGATCTGGTCATAAAAAAAACTGCCCTTGCTTTAGAATGTGGGCTTGATGGTGTTGTTTCTTCTGCTCTTGAAGCAAATAATCTAAGAAAAAATTTTGGTGATAATTTTTTAATTATTACTCCAGGAATAAGGTTAAATCAAGAAGATAAGTTAATAAAAGACGATCAAAAAAGAGTGGCAACGGTTAATCAAGCAATAAATGGCGGATCATCTTATTTGGTGGTTGGAAGACCTATTATTGAATCGCAAAACCCTTATGAAGTTGCAAAATTTTTTCAACAACAAATTATTAATTCAATCAATTGAATCTTGGCTCATTTGTCTTGCAAAAGCCTTAATTATCAACAAAAATTTTATTTTATTAAATTTAAATCTTAAAAT
Source organism: Rickettsia typhi (assembly GCA_945898025.1). Classification (GTDB taxonomy): domain Bacteria; phylum Pseudomonadota; class Alphaproteobacteria; order Rickettsiales; family UBA1997; genus JAJTDS01. Next base: position 4,936 of record CAMDGT010000075.1, read on the forward strand.
CATAAATTATGAACCATAAATTTCACCCTTCAATTCTTAGGGCCTACGATATTAGAGGGGTTTTTAATCAAACCTTATTTGTTGAAGATGCCTTCTTTGTTGGTAAATCATTTGCGAGTTTTTTGTCGAAATCTAATTTAAAAAAAATTGTCGTCGCCTGCGATGGCAGAGTTAGTTCTCCGCAGTTAAAAGCTTCGTTAATTAAGGGCTTGTTGGAATCTGGGCTTGAAGTTATTGATATTGGAGTTGGTCCAACCCCATTGCTATATTTTGCGGTTTATCATCTTAGTTGTGTGGCGGGAATCATGATTACAGGCTCTCATAACCCTAAAGATCACAACGGCTTTAAAATGACTCTTGCTGATAAGCCTTTTTACGGAAACGATATTCTTAATTTAGCTAAAATTGCTCAAGAAGGCGATTTTATAAGCTCTAATGATGGATTTGTTAAGAAAGTTGATGTTAATGAAGAATATATTGAAAGAATTTTATCTGACTGTATTTTAGCGGAAAGCAATAGTGCTTTACTTGATGAAATAGACCAATTTCAGCCAAAGAAAAAATTAAAAATCGCTTGGGATGCTGGTAATGGAGCGACTGCAACTTTACTAAAAAGAATTACCGACAGAATTTCGGCAGAGCATTTTTTGCTATTTGATGAATTAGACGGAGATTTTCCGAATCATCATCCCGATCCAACGGTAATAGAAAATCTTCTTGATTTGAAGCATGCGATAATTGAAAATAATTGTGATTTTGGCGTAGCTTTTGATGGAGATGGCGATAGAATCGGAGTCATGGATGGCGAAGGAGAAGTTTTGTGGGGCGATCAGTTGATGATCTTATTTGCTAAAGATGTTTTAGCTGACAAGAGCAAAGATAATAATGTAATAATTGCCGATGTTAAGGCAAGCTCGGTGCTGTTTGATGAAATTAGAAAAAATGGCGGAACCCCTATTATGTGGAAAACTGGGCACTCTTTAATCAAGGCGAAAATGAAGGAAACCAAAGCCCTATTAGCAGGAGAAATGAGCGGACATATCTTTTTTGCAGATAAATATTTTGGCTTTGATGATGCTTTATATGCATCGATTCGCTTGATTAATATTATTTA
>CAMDGT010000076.1 GCA_945898025.1 Rickettsia typhi
AATAAAAGAGTTGGTAATTTATCTGATGCTAGTGCTTTTAGTTTTTACCCCGGTAAAAATCTTGGAGCTATTGGCGACGGCGGAGCAATCACAACTAATGATGGCAAGCTTGCAGAAGTTATTAAGGCTCTTAGAAATTACGGCTCTCATCAGAAATATCATAATCTTTATAAGGGTTTTAATTCTCGGCTTGATGAAATTCAGGCAACTATTTTATCAATCAAGTTGAAATATCTTGATGATGAAAATAAAGAAAGACAAAAAATAGCAAAATTTTATTGTGAAAATATTAAAAACAACAACATCATTTTGCCAAATTATCCGCAGAATCAACAATCTTGTGTTTGGCATTTATTTGTTATTCGTTGCGATAAGAGAGATGATTTGCAAAAATATTTACTAGAAAGAGGAGTGCAAACTGTGATTCATTATCCGATTCCGCCTCATAAACAAGGGGCTTATCGAGAATTTAATCACTTACATTTGCCAATCACTGAAAAGATCCACAATGAAGTTTTGAGCTTACCGATTTATCATATTCTTGCTGATGAAGATATTGCTAAAATTGTTGATGCAATCAATGGTTATTAATTATATTTATTGGAAAAATTAATCGATTCTAGATTCCTACAATCTGCAACTACTTTCTGTAGCTACTTAAAATATTTTAATAAATATTTTCCAGTAACTGAGGTTGAGTTTTTAGCTATTTCTTCTGGGGTTCCTTCTGCGACTATGTACCCACCCTTATTGCCTCCGAATGGTCCAACATCGATTATCCAATCTGCAGTTTTTAAAACATCAATATTATGTTCGATAACTAAGATAGAATTGCCAGCATCTACTAATTTATGTAGAACTCCTAATAAGCGGTTGATATCTTCAAAATGAAGCCCCGTAGTAGGTTCATCTAATATGTAGAGGGTGTCTCCTGTTGCTTTGCGACTAAGCTCTTTGGCAAGCTTTATTCTTTGTGCTTCACCACCAGATAAAGTTGTGGCATTTTGCCCTATTTTGATATAATTCAAGCCAACATCGCATAAAGATTTAAATTTTTCATTAATGTGTGGAATATTGGAGAAAAATTCAGATGCTTCTTCCGTAGTCATAACTAGAACTTCTGAGATCGATTTATTCTTATATTTTATTTCAAGAGTTTCGCGATTGTATCTTTGTCCGTTGCAAGATTCGCAAGTAACATAAACATCTGGCAAGAAGTGCATTTCGATTTTTATAACTCCGTCTCCTTGACAATTTTCGCATCTACCGCCTTTGACATTGAAAGAAAAGCGACCAACTTTATAACCGCGGGCTCTAGATTCTGGTAGAGAGGCATAAAGTTCACGAATAAAAGTAAAGGCTCCAACATAAGTGCAAGGGTTAGAGCGAGGAGTTCTGCCGATTGGCGATTGATCTATTTCAATTATTTTGTCAATTAAATGCGAACCAGATATTGTATCATAAGGCCCAGCGCTAACTTTACTTTTATTGATAATTTTATTTAATGCAGGATAAAGTGTTTTGATAATTAAGCTAGACTTTCCGCCCCCTGATATTCCTGAAACAGCGGTGAATAATTTTAAAGGAATTTTTACAGTGACATTCTTTAAATTGTTGATTTTTGCACCTGCAAGAGTAATAACTTTGCTATTGTCAATTTTTCTGCGAGTTTTTGGAATTGATATTTCTGATTTTCCGCTAAGATAGCGACCAGTAATGCTGTTTTCATCGGCAATTACTTCTTCAGGTCGGCCTTTGGAAATTATTTCCCCGCCGTGAATACCAGCACCCGGCCCTACATCGATAAGATAGTCGGCTTCTCGCATCATTTCTTCATCATGTTCAACTACTATAACTGAATTTCCTAGATCTCGTAGATTTTTTAAAGTGCTAATTAATTTATTATTATCGGATTGATGAAGCCCTATTGAAGGCTCGTCAAGAACATATAGAACTCCAGACAGCCCAGAGCCTATTTGCGAAGCAAGCCTTATTCTTTGTGCTTCACCGCCAGATAAGGTGCCCGCTTCTCTTTCAATGGTTAAATATTCTAAACCTACATTTTTAAGAAAGCCTAGCCTTCTGGTTATTTCTTTTAATAGTCTTTCTGCTATTTTATTTTGAGTATCGGTAAGAAATTTTGGCAATTCATCAAACCAATCGAGGCAATCTTCAACAGGCATTCTGCTTAATTGACCGACATGAATATTGTTGATTTTAATTGAGAGCGGTTGTTCGTTTAGTCTATAGCCAGAACAAGATTGACATTTTCTAAGAGATTGAAATTTGGATAATTCTTCTCTTATTGATTCATTATCACTTTCGCTAAATCTTCTTTTTAAATTATTGATTATACCCTCAAATTGTTTATTCACAACTATTGATTTGAGACCGTCTTCTTGACGAATTTCTATTTCTTGACCTTTAGTGCCATAAAAGATCTTTTCTTGTATTGATTTATCAAGCTTTTTGAATGGTGTATCAAGACTGAAATCATATAAATTTGATAAGCCTAATAATATTTGTTGGTATGATTTCTCTTGAATTCCTTGCCAAACTGATATTGCACCTTGCCTTAATGATAAATTGTCGTCTTCAATTATTAGTTCTTCGCTAAAATACCATTCATTTCCAAGTCCGTCGCATGTTTTACAAGCTCCAAAAGGAGAATTAAAAGAAAATAAACGGGGTTCAATATCGGATATTGTAAAGCCTGATTCTGGGCAACAGAATTTTTCGCTGAAAACTAAGATTTGTCCATTCTCTAGAGTTTGACTATTTTTTAATTTTTTATTTTTCTTCGCTTCCTGTTTATAATCTGCTGGTAAATCAACAATTTCAACATAAAGAAGCCCCTCGGAGATTTTTAGTGCAGTTTCAACAGAATCAGCAACTCTATTGCCCAATTCTTTAGAAATCACTAATCTATCAATCACTATTTCAATATTATGTTTTTTGTTTTTATCAAGAGGAGGAAGAAGCTCATTGAGATCATGGATTTTACCGTCAACTTTTATTCTTTGGAAGCCTTGTTTTCTAGCATTCATCATTTCTTTACGGTATTCGCCTTTTTGCCCTCTAACGATTGGCGCTAAAATATAAAGCTTAGTTTTTTCTGGTAAAGCAAAAATTTTATCAACCATTACAGACGCAGATTGACTCTCAATTGGTAGATTGGTAGCCGGAGAATAAGGCACTCCAATTCTCGCAAACAATAAGCGAAAATGATCGTAAATTTCTGTAACTGTTCCAACTGTAGAGCGCGGGTTTCTGGAGGTGGTTTTTTGATCGATTGCAATTGCAGGAGAAAGCCCAGTTATTGACTCAACGTCTGGCTTGTCTTGTAGATCAAGAAATTGTCTTGCATAAGAGGAAAGGCTTTCAATGAATCTTCTTTGACCCTCGGCATAAATTGTGTCAAATACGAGGGATGATTTTCCCGAGCCACTAAGCCCCGTTACAACCACTAATTGATTTTTAGGTATTTCAATATTAATATTTTTTAAATTATGCTCTCTGGCACCAATAACTCTAATTGTTTTTTCTTCAAAAATTGACATTTTAATCTTAATTATTTTATTGTTGAATCAATATTTAGAACAACTTGAAAGCAAAAATAATAAGCTTGATTGTTATTGTTCATAAATTATTTTTAGAATTTTAGGCAAAATTACTGCTTGCTTCAATAAATATTGATATTTTATTTTTTCGTTTCAAAATTGAAATAATCTATAAGCAATAAAGCAAAATAATAATTCTTGTTAACAAAGCAACTAAAAAGCTTTATTTTTTAAATTTTTTTTCTAACTTTAAAAAAATGAATTTATTTTTTGATTTTTACAATTTGCCTTTTTACAATAAGAGTTGATTGATAATCATGCTTATTCAGCATCTTCACATTTACTGAAATGCTTAAATATAATATCTATAATTAAAAAATAATTAATAATGTCTGTAAGTAAAAATAACAAAGAATTTATAAAAAAAACCAAAACAAGCATTGATTCTCTTGATAGTAAAGACATTTTGCATTTCTATCGCGAAATGCTATTGGTGAGAAGGTTTGAAGAAAGAGCTGGTCAACTATACGGAATGGGTTTAATTGCCGGTTTCTGTCATTTATACATTGGTCAAGAAGCAATTTCTAGCGGAATGAGGCATACAATGATAAAGGGAGACAAAGCAATTACAACCTATCGTGACCACGGCCATATGATAACCGCAGGTTCTTGTCCTAAGAAAATTATGGCAGAATTAATGGGCAGAAGAGATGGCTCCTCAAAAGGTAAGGGTGGTTCAATGCATTTATTTGATATTGAAAAACATTTTTATGGCGGTCACGGTATTGTTGGGGCATCGGTTCCTATTGGTGCGGGCTTAGCATTTGCGGATAAATATCTTGGCAACAACAACGTTACTTATTGTTATTTTGGCGATGGCGCTGCTCATCAAGGTCAAGTTTATGAAGCCTTCAATATGGCTAAATTATGGGATCTTCCCGTTTTATTTATTATTGAAAATAATCAATATGCGATGGGAACTTCTCTAAAAAGATCTTCTTCAATTGACGAATTACATAAAAGAGGAATCGGCTTTAATATCCCCGGTAAAAAAATCAATGGCATGGATATTTTTTCAGTTATTGAAGAAGGGCAAAAAGCCGTTGACTTTGTTAGGGGCGGTAATGGTCCAATGATTCTTGAAATGGATACCTATCGTTATCGCGGTCATTCAATGTCTGACCCAGCAACATACCGTAGCAAGGAAGAGCTTAATTATAAAAAAGAACAAGATCCTATTGAAAATCTACGAAACCATATTTCTGCAAAAAATATTGCTACAGGAGAAGAAATAAAATCAATTGAAAGTGATATAAAAAATCAAATTAACGATATCGTTGAGTTTGCAAAAAATAGTCCAGAGCCTGATGAATCAGAGCTTATGACCGAAATATATGTTTAAATAGATAGAATATAAATAATTAATTAACCTAAGAAATAACAAATTATGGCAGTCAGAAAAATAACCGTTCGTGAAGCGCTTCGCGAAGCTATGTCCGAAGAAATGCGAATTGATGACAAAGTATTTGTAATTGGAGAAGAGGTAGCAGAATATAACGGTGCCTACAAAATAACTCAAGGTCTATTAGCTGAATTTGGAGCAAAAAGAGTAATAGACACCCCCATAACTGAGCATGGTTTTGCTGGTTTAGCCGTTGGTGCTGGCTTTGCGGGGCTTAAGCCAATCGTTGAATTCATGACTTTTAATTTTGCTATGCAAGCAATCGATCAAATTGTTAATTCTGCGGCTAAAACTAATTATATGTCTGGTGGGCAAGTTCGTTGTCCTATTGTTTTTCGTGGTCCAAATGGTGCTGCCTCAAGAGTTGGAGCTCAACATTCTCAATGTTATGCTTCTTGGTATGCTTCTATCCCCGGTTTAAAAGTGTTGGCTCCTTACAGTGCATCAGATGCTAAAGGGCTATTAAAATCAGCAATTAGAGACCCTAACCCAATAGTTTTTCTTGAGAATGAAATAACCTATGGATTTTCTTTTGAAGAAGAATATGAAGATGATCATTTAGTTGAAATAGGTAAAGCAAAAATCTTAAGAGAAGGCTCAGATATAACAATTATTGGCTTTTCTCTTGTTCTGAAATATGCATTAGAAGCGGCGGAAGAGTTAGAAAAAATAGGCATTTCTGTTGAAGTAATTGATCTTAGAACAATTAGACCTATTGACCGCGAAACAATAGTTAATTCAGTTAAAAAAACTTCTCGTTGCATTACTGTTGAGGAGGGTTTTCCTTTTGGTTCGGTTGGCAGTGAAATATCTTCCATATTAATGGAAGAGGCATTTGATTATCTTGATGCTCCGGTTAGAAAATTAACATCAATTGATGCTCCATTACCTTATGCGGAAAATTTAGAGCAGTTAGCTTTGCCTAAAACTAAAAATATTATAGCTTTAGCTAAAGAGCTTTGTAATAAATAAATATTGATTCAATGAAAAAATCTCTACAAAATTTTAT
>CAMDGT010000077.1 GCA_945898025.1 Rickettsia typhi
AAGCAGTAGAAGCACAAGCAGAAACAACAAAACTGCTAGAAGAAAAAAAAGGACTGCAAAAAAAGCTAGAAACAGCAGCGCAAGCAAAAGCAGAGCTAGCAGAAGAACAGGTAAAAGAATTGCAAAGTAAAATTCAAGAGCATATTGATATAAAACAAAAAGAACAAAAAGAACAAGAACTGAAATTTCAGGCTCAAAAAGAAATTAATGAAAATCTTAACTCTCAAATTGAAAAAATTAAAAAATCAAATATCAATATTGATGCTTTGTATAAAGATGGGGAACTAAAAAAATTATATCACACAGCAAATCAATTTTTTCAAATAGGGGGGTCGAATTTAAATATTATATATAATGAAGATTTCTATAAATTATTTAATAATAAAGAGTTAAATCCTAAAAATTCTGAAAAATATAAATTTAATTTATTAAGATCGTCAATCATACAAAGCTCTGCAATCAGAGATAAGCATTTAATTATGCAAGAAGTTTTGCAAGAAAAAGGCCCAATGGCTGATGATTTAAAGAAATATAGCTTTAAAAGCTTAGATAAGTTAATTGATGGCGATAATTTTAGAGATTCATTTAGGCAAAAAGTAGAGGAGGTTGATTTCAAAGAAGAAGAAGATGGAGTTTGGACTAAGGCTAAAAAAGATGGTGGATCGGTTGAATACGACACCAAAAAGCCTTATGTTAAAGATTTTTTGATTAATGCTTATTATGAAGAAAATTTTGATCGATTTATGGGTGCTTTAAAATCATCAGAAGCAATAGATTCAGCAGCGGTTGAAAGATATAATTCTAAGCAAAAATTAGAATTTGTTGAGCAGATTATTGGCTATCAAGCAGTATTAACACATGCAAGATCTAGCACCAATAACCCTATTGATCAGAATATGCTAAACGATTATATTCAAATCTCTAATATCATAAAAAATAATAATGAAAATTATCAACAAAGGTGTAAATTTGAGAGTGAAAATATTAAAAAACTAGAAGAAAAGATATTAGAAGAAAAGATAGCTGGGAAAAATGTGGGTATGAAAATTGAAGTCGGAGCATCTGCTAGTTTGTTGATGAGAAATTCTTCAAAAGAAAAAGAAGATGAACCGATGGATATTGCTGAGGAAGGTTCTGTAAATAAAGTACCTTTTATAAAGGTTAATCATGTTTCGTTGTATATGATTGAAAATGATTGCAGTAAAGTTGCATCAGATAATATAATTCCAAATCCACTTTTTGATGATCCATGGGGACTTCAAAATCTTCTAAACACTTCTTTTAAGGAACATATTGAATCATTCAGACAAATCCTTCCATCATTTCTTTCAGGTAATCAAAAGTAAAGGTCTTAACAATGAAAAAGCCAGTAATTGCAGTAATTCCAGATTATCAAAATGGGGCAGAGAGTCAATATTCTGTTAAGCCTCATTATGCCTTGAGATGCAATTATGTTGAAATGCTTGAAAATGCAGGGGCGGTAGTTGTAATTTTGCCTTTTAATCATCAAGCAATTGATGATTATTTAGCAATGATTGATGGAATTATGGTGGTTGGTGGCAATTTTGATTTGCATCCTAAATTTTATCAACAAGAAATGCACCCTGCAATTAAACTTAATGAAATAAGGCAGGATTTTGAATGGGAGTTTGTGGGTAAGGCTCTAAAAACCGATATGCCAATTCTAGGGATTTGCAACGGTATGCAATTAATTAATATTTTGCATAAAGGCGATGTAATTCAGCATATTCCCGATAACCCGCAATTTATCGATCATGAGCAGAGCCATCATCAAGATTTTAAAAATTATCATAAAGCCTATCATCAAGTAAATATTGATTCTAACTCAAAATTATTTGCCATTACGGGGAAAGAAAAAATTCACACCAATTCTTCCCATCATCAAGCGGTTGGTAGGTTAGGAGATGGTTTAGTTGCTTGTGGTTTTGCAATTGATGGAGTTGTTGAGGCTCTTGAAAAAACTAATCACCCTTTTTGTTTAGCGGTGCAGTGGCATCCTGAATTTGTAAGTAGTGAAGTTGATGAAAAAATTTTTGCTAGTTTCGTTGAGGCTTCTAAACTAAAGAAATAACAAGCCATATTCGATTCTTCCCCTTATTGCCGAAGGAGGGAGAGAAATGAAAAAGAATCGAATGCGATCTTCATCCTGCGAGAGCCTGCCTTCTTTGTCATCCTGCGCGATCACCTGTCATCCTGCGCGATCACCTGTCATCCTGCGCGAAGTCGCAGGATCTATTGCTTTTTTCTGGTTCCTGCAACTTCGTGCAGGATGACAGGTGAGTTGACTTCGAACTCTATTAATAACGGCAACAAGGGGTTTTAACCCCTTGTCTTTTTTTTCTGGGGGGGGGCTGAAGGAGGGAGAGAAAATGGTTTTTACTCAACCACAATGCAATCTGCTTTATTCTTATGAGTTGCATTGATATATTTAATACAAAATTCATCTGCCTCAACTTGATTAAAAAAGTTTCCTACTTGTAAGCGATAGAAGGAGCCTTTCTTGCCAAGATTTATTTCTTCGATGAAGGGTTTTAATTTGTTAAATATTTTGCTATGCTCTGTTTTTAGCTTTTGCCAATTTGCCTCCGCAACCGATTTTGAAGACATTGCGGCGATTTGCACTCTAACAATTCTAGGCTTATCTTTTTTTTGATTATCATTTTTTTGATTTTGCGATAAGTTTTTGATGATAGAACTTTGTTTTTCATTGATGTTTAAAAGACCTCCACCTTGCGATGAAATTAAGTTTTTTGATTCTTTGTTGTTGATATTTTTTGCCTCTTTATCTTTATTTTTTTGATTAAAAATAATAATTTTACTTTCTTCTATTTTGTTCTTTGATTGAGGTTTTTTTGTTATTCCTAAATTTTTATTTTGCAGTTGATTGCCAATATTTTTGCTACTGAGATCAGTTGAGTTTGTTTGATGAGAATTTTTTTCTGGTTTTTCTTCTTCGTTAAGATTAACAATTTTATTGTCGATCGGCAATTTGTTGATTTTATCGATAGTTGGCATTATTATATCTTCTGCTGGGAGTAATCTTTCGTCGTTACTGGCGATATTGGTAATAAATTCAGGCTTTTCTTCGTTTTTTAAAAGATTTTGCTCTGGTATCGCTGGTGCTGGGGCATCGATAATATTATGTTTTCCTTTAAGGCCTTCTTTATTTTGTCCGAATATATCTTCGTAAACTATATTGCTATTATTGTTGCTTAATCTTAGGGCATCTTCATCTTCTGGGAGAATTTTTATAGCAAATATGGGCGAGTGAATTGTCTCAATTTCTTTATTTTCATATATTAGTTCATAGCCCTTAAAGCTAATTATAGCAAACAAAGAAATTGATATAGTGAGGCTTAACCAAATAAAATAATTTTTATTTTTTATTTTTTTAGGTTTTTTTTCAAAATTTTTACTATACCCGAAATCTTCCATAAATTGATTTCTTCTTAATTTAAGATTTTTAATTATTTCATTTTTTCGCAAGGCTTGATATTAATGATTTCAAGACCAGTTGCAATAATTTTTTTAGTAGAAAAAACTAATAGTAAACGAGAATTAGTTAAGTTGCTATTATTTTTTATAATAAATTTTAATTCATGATTTTCATTGCCTTTATGCCATAAACTATGAAGTTCAGATGCAAGCTCTTGTAGATAGAAGGCTATTCTATGAGGTTCAAAGCTTTGGGTTGCCATTTCTATGACTCTAACAAAATTGGCAATTTTTTTAATTAAATTTAGTTCTTCTTGAGTTGTCAATAATTTTAGATTTTCAAGATTAGCATTTTCTAAAATATTATTGATTTTAAAGCCTTCCAACTCAGCATTTCTAAGAATTGAGCAACAGCGAGCATGGGCATATTGAACATAAAAAATTGGATTATCTTTTGATTGTTCAACTACCTTAGCAAGGTCGAAATCGAAGGGGGCATCGTTTTTACGAGTAAGCATAATGAATCGCAAGACATCTGCTCCAACTTCGTCGATAACTTCTCTTGCGGTGATAAAATTGCCAGCTCTTTTTGACATTTTTAGCGGTTCGCCATTTTTAATGAATTTTACCATTTGACATAAAATTATTTTTATTGTCGCCTGATCGTTAGTTAATGCCTTGGTAACCGCAGTAAGCCTTTTTACATAACCAGCATGATCATAGCCGAGAGGCATTATAAAAACTTTAGCTCCTCTTTCAAATTTGCTTAAAATGTATCCTAAGTCTCCAGCTAGGTAGGTGTAGGAGCCATCGCCTTTTTTTACCACTCTATCTTGGTCGTCGCCAAATAATGTGCTTTTGAATATTAGTTGATTTTGTGTTGCTTGAGAATCTGATTCTTCTAACTCTTCATTGTTTGTTGCTCCAACTCCTTTATTGGTTTTAGGTAATTCTAGCTTGCCATAATATAATAAATCTAAATCGTTGAGTTTATTGATTGCTTGTTCGATTTTGCCAGTAAGGTGTAAATTTTGATATTCGGAGAAATAGCTATTATGCTTAATTCCGAGCAAGAAAAGATCTTCCTTAATCATTGCCAGCATTTCATCGAGAATTATTTGTTGGGTTTTGTGGTGAAAATCTTCTTCTTTTGAGTTGATTAGTGAATCCTGAAAATTATTTTTAATAATTTCGGCAACTTTGATTAAATAGTCGCCGGGGTAAAGCCCTTCAAAGCTTGGTAATTTGTCTTGAGAAATGTTACATAATTGGCAATAGCGATAATATACAGATTTTACTAGGGTTTTAATTTGTGAGCCCGCATCGTTGATGTAATATTCTTTTAAAACATTGAAGCCAGTTTTGATTAGTAAATTTGCTAATACATCGCCATAAATTGCTCCACGAGTATGTCCAATATGCATTGGCCCAGTTGGGTTGGGAGAGGCATATTCAAGATTAACCACTTGTTGATTGCCAATATTGGGAAAATTAAACTCATCATTCTTGATAATGCTTAATAAAGCCTGATGAATGATATTATTATTGGTAAAAATATTGATAAAACCAGTTCCAGCAATTTCAAATTTATCAACTGAATTTTTAATATCTTCTCTTTCTGAAAGTTTATTTATTAGCTCTTGAGCGAGTAATTTTGGTTGATTAAGGCTTTTTATAGCAGAAAATTTTTTAGAAAAAGTCATGGCTATATTGCAGGCTAAATCGCCATGCAGTTGCTCTTTGGCTGGTTCAATCGTAAATTTTTGATAATCATCGCTAGAAATTTCTACCTGATTAGAGTTAGCAATTTGTTGCATCGACAAGAAAAATAATTCTTTAAAATACTGAAAAATATTATTCATTTTTGATAAAAATTAATTGTGTTATCAACTTTTGTGATTAGAAAACTAAAGCTATATTTTTTTGATTTTTAATTCGCTTTGTTTAATTTAAAACAATGCTAATCAAGGCGAAGAAGCTTATAATGAGCTAATTTATTGTCAAGTTATAGCAAAATAAATATAAAATTTGTATTAATTTTTAAACAAATTACACATTTCTTGAAAAGAGAATTAATTTGAATAAATTGAAATTTTATAAAAAGTTAGACTATAGGGCGCCTCTAAAAATTCACCCCCAGCCCCATAAAATCTTAAATCCCAAATAATTCAGCTCCTATCCCCATGCTTTTTCAAGGGGTTTTTCAAGGGGTTTTTCAAGGGTTTTTTCAAGGGTTTTTTCAAGAAATTAGTTGTTGCACTTTATTGGTTTAATTGTTAATCTGTATTTGGTCGTAAACCACTGCAGAACAAAAAGCTTCGAACACAGAAAAATCTAAAATCAGATCAAGGGATGAACTCATCTTTGGTGCCCAAGCTCACATCGGTCAACACTTCGTTCGAACAATCGGAATTCTGCGAATAGAAGTAAAAATCGGAATGATGAATCTGGTCTACAACATTATCCTTCTAGGGATCCTTCTAGGGATCTT
>CAMDGT010000078.1 GCA_945898025.1 Rickettsia typhi
GGATGACGAGTGGAGTTGACCTCGAACTCCCTACTAAAGGCAACAAGGGGTTTTAACCCCCAAGGTTAAAGGCAACAAGGGGTTTTAACCCCTTGTCTTAATGATAACGGATATAACTTCACCGCAAAGGGCCGAAACCCCTTGTCTTAATGATAACGGATATAACTTCACCGCAAAGGGCCGGAACCCCTTGTTACCGAAGACAGAAGAACTTTACTAGTCTTTTGTTCAGTAGGCCGTTGTGCTTGGTTAGTTTGTTTTGTTGCTGCTCCTGCATTTGTTGTGTCAATTTCTGCAACAACTTTTTGCGCAGATATAGCTGCAATAAATTGATTTTGAAGTTCTAAAATGCTTAACTTAGACTTGCCTTCTAAATCAGGAGCAACACCAACCTTATCAAGATTATTAATAAATTCTTTTTTTACCGCAGCATTATTAGGCAAAGACTTAATAAGAGCTACTGCAGAGTTAGCAAAACAGCTATTACCAGTGTTTTTTAAACCTCTAAATGCTGGCTTAATTACTCCATTCTCATCTTTTGTTGCAATTGGCAAATCGCTACTATTAACATTAACAATGGCTCTAATTGTTAATGTTTGCAATATTGAATTTATTTTGTTGTTTTTTATCTCTGTTACCTTATCATCGTCATAATAAAACCAAACCGACTTCTCTTCTCCGCTTTCAACAATTTTTTGCTTGATTAAAGCGGTGTAATGCCCGCTTACTCCATTCCCATTATATAAAATTAGAGCTGACATTTCATCTAAATATTTCGGATCTAACTTTTCTAATTGAGTGGTATAAATTTTGCCATCTTCCAAAGTGGTTACTTGAAAATCTTCACTAGTAAGAGTTTCAATATTTTGATTAGGCAAAAGATGGGATAAAAATTCAGTACTATCGTGTTGTAAACCACTAATAAGCATTGCCTTTCCTTGAATTAGGCGAAGATCTTTAATTGAGCTTTTTAATTCTTCATCTTTTTCAAAATTAGAAAAACCAATTTCTGAGAACTTTTTAGCAAATTCAAGCTCTTGAAAATTGGAAAGTTGCTTAAAATAATTATCGTCAGAATTTTTTTCTCCAGATTTTGAAGCACTCTTTGTATTACCTCTAGAGCTTGCAATATCAGAATCTTTTTCTGCAAAAAAGACTATCCAAGCTTTTTCAATAAAGGCTTTTTTTTCTTCGTCATTTGCTGTTGCGGGGTCAAATTTTAGTAACTGTCTAATCGCTAAATCTTTATCAGCATCGGGAGTAAAAAACCTTTCATTAAATGATGAAACATCTTTTTTTCTTGCTTCTATTGAATTTTTCTTAACTTCAACCTCACCTTTAAAAGCTTCAGAATTGCCATTCAAATATTCTTCCACTTCATCGGTAATTTTTGATTTGTCTCTTTTAAAATTATTAGTTAGTGCTGAATTAAATTTTTCAACCTTTTCTATGGCTGAATCAAAATTTTGTTTTTTATCATCGTAAGAATCAATTAGCTTTACCGCCATTCTTTTAGCAGCAAAATATGATATTGCGGATTTTAAAAGAAAATCATTAGATAAAGAACCTGCAAATGCAGTTGCTGAACTACCAACTTCACTATCCAATATCAAATAAAGCTCTTTTATTAAATCTCCAATGAATGGTGCTTCTTTCAATGCATTTTGTAAGCCATCAATGGCAGGTTTTGAAAATTCATAAATTTGTTGTATTTGATCAAAATAGTCAAAAACTCCAAATATACCAAATGGAGTCATCATTAAAACTCCAGTGATTATCATATCTGGACAAGAGGGTTCAGATTCTTTATTAGCCTTTTCTAGATTTTGCTCAACTCTTGTTGCAAATTTTTTTGCTTTTTCTTCATATTCTTTGCATTCATCTCTCAGCATTTTTTTTAGCCGATTTTGATATAATTCATCATAGACTTGGCCAGCTACTTCTCTTTCTTCTGAATCGAATCTTAATAAATAATTGGTTTTTCTTTCTTTATATTGCTCTTGATCTTTTTTTGATGATTCCAGCAATTCTTTAGTAAATTCATTATTAATTTTTCGTAGTTGATTTTTTGAAGATTCAAATTCTTGTGGCTTGCCATGTAAAAAAACAAAATCAAAAGTTTTGGATGCATAAGTGCCATCAAGTAGATTTCTTATCGCGACTGGAGATTTCTCAAACCCAGTAACAAATTGGCTTAAACCGCTATTATTTGTAGAATTTTTCATTTTAATTTTTATTTATCGATTTTAAATTAAAGCTTTAAGCTAGTTTATGGCTTTAGTGTGTTTTAATATAATATTTTTACTATTGAATCATTTAATATTTAATTGACTTGCCAATAACAAACACAAAAAATATTATAACTTTTATTTTCTAATAAACAAGTTTTTTAATAATTTTCAAATATATATTTTAACAATTTTATGATAAATGCTATTCGCAAAATTGAGTTTGATTCTGCTCACCGCATCATTAATCACGAAAGTAAATGCAAAATGCTTCACGGTCATCGCTATGTTTTAGAAGTTTATTTAAATGCCAAAAATCAAGATAATCAATTAGATAAATTAGGTAGAGTTATAGATTTCGGAGAGATGAAGGCAATAATAGGTGGCTGGGTAGATAAATTCCTTGACCATAACACTATTTTATCAGATGAAGATAAAGAACTAGGAAATAATATAAAAAACACTACAGGGCAAGATATTTATTATCTAAAATACCCGCCAACCGCAGAAAATATAGCCCTTCATTTACTTCAAGAAATATTGCCCGATTTATTAGCCAAAACAGAGGTTGAATGTAAAAAGTTAAGGCTTTACGAAACCCCAAATTGCTGGGTTGAAGTCGTTTTATAAAAAAACTTGCTTTTTTTTTATTTATTGGTTTAATCGCAAAACTTATTTTTATCATTATTATCATTTAAAATTTGATAACATTTTCAACACAAATATAAATATCTCGAAAATGCACAAATTACTCATTGCCAATCGTGGCGAAATAGCTTGCAGAATCATAAAAACCTGCCGTAAAATGGGCATTTCAACTGTTGCAGTTTATTCAGATGCCGATGCCAATTCTTTATTTGTGCAAATGGCAGATGAAGCGGTGAATATAGGTCACTCACCTTCTTCGCAAAGCTATCTTAACATTGAAAAAATCTTAAATGCAGTTAAAAAAACAGGGGCAACCATGGTTCACCCCGGCTATGGCTTTCTTTCTGAAAACCGTGAATTTGCTAATGCCTTAGAAAAAGCTTCAGTTATTTTTGTTGGCCCCTCATCTTACTCAATTGAAATGATGGGAGACAAAATTGCCTCTAAAAAACTTGCTATTGAAGCTAATGTTAGTAGTGTTCCCGGTCATTTAGGGGTTATCAAAGACATTGAAGAAGCAATGAAAATAGGTGAACAAATCGGCTTTCCAGTAATGGTTAAAGCATCCGCCGGAGGAGGAGGAAAAGGAATGAGAATAGTATGGGAAAAATCAGAAATATCCGAAGCCTTTATTTCAGCTACTAACGAAGCAAAAAACAGCTTTTCAGATGATCGTATTTTTATTGAAAAATTTATTGAGAATCCCCGCCACATTGAGATTCAAATCATTGCCGATAAATCAGGAAACATGGTTTGTCTTGGCGAAAGAGAATGTTCGATTCAGAGAAATAATCAAAAAGTTATCGAAGAAGCACCTAGCTCATTTGTAGACGAAGAAACTCGCCAAAAAATGTACACACAATCAAAGGCCTTAGCTCAAAAAGTAAGATATTTTTCAGCAGGAACAATAGAATATATCATGGATAAAAATAAAGATTTTTATTTTTTAGAAATGAACACCAGACTACAAGTAGAACACCCCGTAACCGAACTAATTACAGGGGTTGATATTGTTGAATTGATGATAAAAATCGCCCTCGGAGAAAATCTACCATTCACTCAAGAAGAAATAAAACTTAAAGGTTGGGCACTAGAATCAAGAATTTATGCCGAAGACCCTTCTAGAGGATTCCTACCTTCATCTGGTAGAATTAATCTTTACATCGAGCCACAAGAAGGCAAGAATGTCAGAATAGATACTGGAATATACGAAGGCGGAGAAGTCAGTATGTTTTATGATGCTATGATATCAAAACTCTGCACTTTTGGTGAAACTCGTCAAGAAGCAATACAACATATGCGAACCGCTCTTGGCACTTTTGCAATTGGGGGAGTGTCTCATAATATTAGCTTCCTTGAAACCATTATGCGAAATGAAAAATTCATTAGCGGAGATATATCAACCTCTTTCATTAAACAGGAGTTCCCCGCTGGCTTTCTTGGCAATGAACTAGATTCACAAATATCCGAAGTATTTATCGCTGTTGCAATGCAAATATTTATGCATAATTTTGAAAGAAATTCTCATATTAGCGGGCAATTATATAATCGCGAAAAACAAATATCCGACCGTTGGGTGGTTGAAATTGATGAAAAATTATATTTAGTTAATATAATTGAAAGAGAGCAGGAATATTTAAAAATTGAATGCGACCAAAAAATAATAACATTAGAAAGCTCTTGGATCCCCGGAGACAAACTTTTTAGAGCAATAATCGATGGCACAGAAATTGGAGTCAAAATTCGTGAAAATAATCTAACGGGAAGTTATCTACTACAACATTCTGGAGTTGATGCCTTCGTTAATGTAATGTCACCAAAAGTTGCTGAATTATCGAAATTTATGCCAAAAATTAGCAAAAACTCTAAGCCAACAAATTTAACTTCGCCAATTACTGGCAAAATTATTCGCTTTAAAGTAGCAGAGGGAGATGAAGTTAAAGCCGGTCAAGAGCTTGTAATAATTGAAGCCATGAAGATGGAAAACATCATCAGAACCGATCACGATGTTAAAATTGATAAAATAAAATTTTCAGCAGGCGAACCTGTAGGGATAGGGCAAATTATTATTGAGTTTAAAAAATAAATTTTCTTTTATTAAGTAAATAAGATTTAATATTACAATCAAGTAGGGGCAAACCTAAAAGAAAATAAAAAAGCTTTACCCCGCCCTACTCCTTATTGCCAATTTAGTTATAAATGCAAAATTTTCATTACCATAAATTTCGTACAATATTCTTATTAATCTTAATTATTTTTATTACCACTATTAATGCTAGTAAAGCTGGTGAATATTGGTCTTCTGCGATATCTCTTTTTTCAACCCCTAAATATAAAAATAATTTTAATAATTTTGATTTTGTTGATTTAAAATCAAAACAAGGAGGAAACCTAAAAATAGGGGTGGAAGGCACTTACAACAGCATTAATCCATTTATTTTAAAAGGTATTTCTGCATCTGGAATAGATGGCTATATTTATGAAACCCTAACTGTTGCAAGCAATGATGAAATCGGGGTTAAATATGGGCTAATCGCAGAATCAATCAGATTCTCAAAAACACAACACTTCATTGAATTCAAGCTAAGAAAAATCGCCCAATTTAGCGACGGAACCCCAATTACTGCCGATGATGTACTTTTTACCTTTGATACATTAAAAAAATTCGGACACCCTTCCTACAAAATAGCATTTCGTGACATTAAGAAATTAATAAAAATCAATTCTCATCATGTTCGTTTTTATTTTAAAGAAAAATATTCGCGAGAATTACCACTAATAATTGCTAGCCTTCCCGTTTTACCTCAACATTTTTTTAAAAAAATAGATTTTAACAATAGCAATTTTGATGGCAATTTTGATGGCAATTTTGATGGCAATCAAAATAACTTCCCTATTGGCTCTGGACCTTATATTATTGATTCAGTTCAAGTTGGAAAATCAATTAGTTATAAAAAAAATAATCATTATTGGGGAAGAAAAATCAATATTAACAAGGGTTTATATAATTTTGA
>CAMDGT010000079.1 GCA_945898025.1 Rickettsia typhi
TTCTTTTATTATCAATAAAATCAAACAACATAAATCTAAAGCGATTATTAAAATTAAAAAATAGAGAAAATGATATTATTTTTAATTTTATAACATTTTCAATCTATCGCAACAAATAATTTAGCTAATTTACCTAGCTTCAACAATAACTGAACCACCTTGCCCTCCACCAATACAGATGGTTGCTAGGCCTGTGGTTAAATCTCTTCTTCTTAATTCTCGCAATAGATGAATAATAATTCTTGATCCACTCATACCAACGGGGTGACCAAGGGCAATAGCTCCACCATTAACATTAAGCTTGTTGATGTCTATTTCGCCAATTGCAGAGCAATCAAAATTTTTACGACAAAATTCTTCACTAGCAAATGCCCTAACACAGCCAATAACTTGAGCTGAAAAAGCTTCGTTAATTTCAATCAAATCAAAATCATTGAGTTTTAATTTTGTTTTATCTAAGAGTTTTTTAGTTGAGAAAACTGGCCCAAGACCCATTACAGAAGGATCTAAACCGGAAAAAGCGAAATCTCTAATGAACCCCAAGGGTGTAATGCCAAGCTCTTTAGCCTTAGATTCAGACATTAATATTGCCATCGAGGCACCATCGGTAATCTGGGAAGAATTACCAACAGTAACGGTTCCTGTAATTTTATCAAAATAAGGCTTTAATTTTGATAAATCTTCAATGGTTTGATTTTTTCTAACACCTTCATCTGTTTCTATCATCATTGAGTTTTTTTCATCATAGTTAAATATTGGAATAATTTCTTCTGCAAATTTCTTAAGACTAGCTGGGTTTGATGCCAATAAATGGCTTCGCAAAGCAAATTCATCTTGCTCTTGACGAGTAATTTTAAAATTAGAAGCAATTTTTTCAGCAGTTAAGCCCATTATCAACCCAGACAATGGGTCAGTTAATCCTTGCATCAAACCTATTACTGGTTTTAAAAATTTTAGACGAATTTTAGATATAATTTTTAATTTATGACCAATGCTTTTAGCTCGAGAAATCTCGGCGATAATGTCAGTAATTTGCTTGCCGAATAATAAGGGAATATTTGACATCGATTCAACCCCGCCACATAAGATAATATTGGCATCGCCATTATTAATTTTAGAACATGCTGAAGTAAATGCCTCCATACCTGATGCACAATTACGATGAACTGTGTAGGCGGGCACAGAATAAGGAACTCCAGCTCTAACCGCGATAACTCTTGCAATATTTGCAGAATCTGCGGGCTGTGCCACATTGCCAATAATTACTTCATCAATTTGATGAGGAGAAATAGAGGAGCGAATCATTGTTTCTTTCGCAATCATTGCCCCCAATTGTTGGGCTGACAAATTTTTTAGCACTCCGCCCGCTTTACCCATGGGAGATCTAAAACCATCTATAATTGCAATTCTTTCTTTCATAATAAAAAACTTAAGTTGATAAATAACATTCATTTAAAGCTTTGAAAAACTTTAAATCATTGCTTAATAATATTATAAAAATAGAAAAAATTAAAATTGAAATTAATATATTATGGGAGTATTGAATTTCCGCTTTTACAAAAAAATGTTAGGCATTTTCTTTTTTGGCGAGGCAGTGGATATAAATATTCATAAGGAGCCAAAAAATAAAATAACGACACAATTTGCAGTAAAAGTTAGGGAATTCAAAAGTCCCATTATGATAAATCTTGCAATGCTCTCACTTCAAGCTTGCAGTCATTTTCTTTATAAGCAATAATTGCATCTACTAATGCTAAAGCCCCAGATATAGTAGTGCTGTAAGTAACCCCCTTCATTAATGCCGTTCTTCTAATTGAAAAACTATCTTTGGTTGAGCGAGCTCCTTCTGTTGTATTAACCACTAAATTAATCTCTTTATTGGCGATCATATCAACAACATGAGGCTTTTCTTCGGTAATTTTATTAACAATAGTAACTGCGATTTGATTTTCAGCCAGAAATTTCGCGGTGCCTTTTGTTGCAACGATCTTAAAGCCGGTGGCAATTAATTTTTGGGCAATTATCAGCAATTTATGCTTATCGCTGTCTTTTACCGACAAAAATGCCAATCCATCTTTTGGCAATTTTACTCCTGTTGCAATTTGTGCTTTTGCAAATGCCATTGGAAATGTAGTATCTATACCCATTACCTCTCCTGTTGACTTCATTTCAGGACCTAAAATTATATCAACATTGCTGAATCTAGCAAAAGGAAACACCACCTCTTTAACCGCAAAATAGTTTGGCTTTTTTTCTTGTAGGTTAAAATCTTTGAGTTTTTTGCCTATCATAATTAAAGATGCTATTTTGGCAATTGGAATAGCAGTTGATTTAGCAACGAAAGGAACTGTTCTTGAGGCTCTAGGGTTAACTTCTAATACAAATATTTCTTCATCTTTAATTGCAAACTGGATATTCATTAAACCCTTAACATTAAGAGCAATTGCAAGCTTAGTGGTGGCTATTTTTATTTTAGAAATTAATTCTTCGCTTAAACTATAAGGAGGCAAAGAGCATGCAGAATCTCCGGAATGGATTCCCGCTTCTTCGATATGTTGCATTACCCCAGCAACAAAAACATCTTCTCCATCGCACAAAGCATCAACATCAACTTCAATGGCATCGGTTAAAAATTTGTCAATTAATAAAGGCCCAGTTTCAAAAATATCAACATAATCGGTTAAATATTTATTTAAATATTCGTAATCATAAATAATTGCCATACCCTTGCCACCCAAGACATATGAGGGCCTGACCACAATTGGAAATTCTATCTCGCTAGCCTTTTCTAAAACTTGCTTGGCAGAATAGGCGATGCTATTTTTAGGTTGATTAAGATTAAGATCTTGTAATAGTTTTTTGAATCTATCTCTATCCTCAGCCAAATCAATCATATCAGGAGAGGTTCCAATAATTGGAACATTTTGCTCTTGTAAAAATTTTGCTAAGCTAAGAGGGGTTTGACCTCCAAATTGAATATTAACCCCTAAAAGCTTGCCATTGCTCATTTCTTTTCTTACTAATTCAATAACATCTTCGTTAGTCAAGGGCTCAAAATATAGCCTATCTGAACTGTCGTAGTCGGTAGAAACAGTTTCTGGGTTGCAATTTACCATAATTGCTTCGATATTATGCTCTCTAAATGCAGATGCGGAATGTACACAGGTATAATCAAATTCAATGCCCTGACCTATTCTATTAGGGCCACTGCCTAAAATAATGACTTTATCGCGATCCGTTGGCTTAGATTCACAATTATCTTCTTGATATAGGTTTGGTCTATTTCGGTTAATAGAATTAATATTTTCATCATTCATAAAAAAACATTCAACTTATATTATGTGTTAATCCTTAAAAATTAAGGGGGAAAATTAAGGGGGAAAATTAAGAGAGAAAAATTATTTTTAAAATTAATTTAACAAAGAGATTTTAATCAATCATTTTATAATGCAAAATATTTTATTATTTTTAGAATTTTTCTTTGTAAAAAATCAACAAAATGGCTATTGATAAATAAATCATCGTCATAATCCAACTTGCTGAAATAACTGAAATTAAGCCCGCCGAACCAAGAGTATCTGCTATATTATCAAAAATATAAAGCCCAACTCCCGTTAAAACTCCTAAAAAAATCATTATAAAAGCTTTTTGATTACGAATATGATTAATCGCAAAAAACCCCGCTATAATTGACATAATCGCAAATATTGGTGGTCTAGTTAGTAAGTGATGATAACGAACCCTAAATTTCAAAGAGGAGATGCCTTCATTATTAAGCTCTTTAATAATTTGTGGCAATTCAAAAATAGTAAATAATTTTACATCCTGAAAATTATTGCGGATAATATTATTGATAAAACTTTCTTGAATATTGGTTTTGATATTAGTTTGTAAGGTTTTTTTATTGGTTAAATCGCTACCATTAATTATTGCATCTTTTATAAGCCATTGATTTTGCTTGAAAAAAACCTCTTTAGCATCAATTTTTTTATAAAAAATGCCGTCTTTGTCAAAAAACCAAAAACTAACATTGATAAAGGAGAGATTCTGCGGATCTACCTTTTCCATTTTTATCAATATTTCTTCATCTTGATTTTCAAGATTAGCTTGCTTAATCCAAACCCCCCCTGAAAATTCAATAATATTTTTAGATTCTTTCTTAAGCCCAACATTTTCAAGCTCTCTTAGTTTATTAATGGCAAAACCATTTAATGAAGCAAATAATGTTATCCATAATATGCCAATAAAAAATGATGTTAATGCAATTGGCTTAATGATATCCCACAAAGAGAAGCTACTATTGCGGATTGCGGTTATTTCGCTCTTACTAGCAAGGGTAAATAGAGTAATAATTGCAGATAAAAGAATTATTGAAGATGAAAATTCATCAACGAATACGACACTACTAATAACAGCAAGCAGAAGTGTTTTAAAAATAGACAAATTTACTTCTCTTGCCTTTTCAAAAATTTCGATTAGCCCAATTAGTGAACCCAAAAAGAAACAAGCAACTAAAATTTGCAAAAATCTAATTAAAAAGCTTTTAATTAAATAGCGATTAATTAATTTAATAAACATTTTAACTTATAAGTTAGATAAAAATTTGCGGTATAAATAGTCACAAAATATATAAAAAATAACTATTCCAGCATTAATTAAGAATATATTTATTATTTTATCAAAAGATATCATGATATCGCTTATAATGATATTGATAATTAAAAACAGCATTGCAAATAATGTTGCCCCCGCTATATTTTTTAAGCCTCCGTGGCGAGTAAAATTTTCTTTCAGAATAAAAAATAAAGCGATCATAACAAGAAAAAATGGAAATAACGGATAAAGAAATCTTTGATAAATTTCAATATTATATACCGATTGCTCTAAATCACTCAAAATGCGATCAGGGTTAAATAATTCTAGTAAATATTGCTCCTGTGGCTTCCATTTTATTTGATTGTTATTTTCGGCATTGTTTTCTGTAAGATTCAAAATATATTCTTGAAAATATAATATATCTGATTTTTGAGTAGTTGAGTTAAATCTTTGAATCGAGCCATTATTCATTTCAAGCAAGATAACTCCATTTTCTGCGATAATTTTACCAGTTTCTGCGGTGATGGTTAAAATATTATTAGCGGATCTTTGGTCCTGAATCAATATTCCGTAGAGCCTATTTAGTTTATCTTGAAATTTAGTGTAGATAGTAATTTTTTTGAACCGCTCAAAAGTTTTAGGATTAACCTTAAATTTAAAGTAATTATTTTGCAGATTAAGCTTAGATATTTTTAACTCCTTATTGGCAAATGGAATTAAATAAAAAGATAAATAAAAAGCGAAAATAGTAAATAATAAACCAATAAATAATGCCGGCGATGCTATTTTAAGACTACTCAAGCCACTATTTTTGAGAATGGTAATTTCATTATTGCGACTAAATTTTTGATAAGTCACTAAAGTTGCTGTAAATAAGCTAATCGGAGCACCGAATAATAGCAATTTTGGCAAAATCAAAAGGAACATCTTCCATAGCTCTGTAAGAGCGATGCCGTTTTCTGTGATATATCGAATAAAGACAACAATTTTACTAAACCAAATCAATGATATAAAAACAAAAATTATGGCAAAAAAGCTCAAAATAAGATTTTTAATAATGTATCTTTGATAAATTTTAGTTATCATTATTTTAAATTTTAGCTAAATGAGATAATTAGTAAGATTAAGGCACCAATAATAATGCGATAAGTTGCAAAAATTAAAAAATTATTTTTCGCAACAAATGAAATTAA
>CAMDGT010000080.1 GCA_945898025.1 Rickettsia typhi
TGGTTGTTAAGCCCAATTGAGCCAATCATTTGATTATTATCTTTTCTTGCTATTGCAAAGTAAATTCCATCGTTAGAATAAAATACATTCCTCCAGAATAGAACTTCTCGGCGGGATTCTTCAATATTTTGCGGTATATTGCATAAAATGAAGCGATTAACTTCTTTATCGCCAAAATATCTAAGAAAATCTTCGGCATCGTTAATGTTTTTTTCTCTTAAAATATAGCCTTCAAGCCCAAATTTTTCTAGGTCTATGGTGGGGAAGTTAGTTTTATTAATATTGTTCATTTATAAAAAATATGAAAATAATTGCTCAAATGGATGAAATGTTAAATATTAACATTGCAACCGACTCAACATTTGCAATATTGCTTGAGGCGCAAAATTATGGCTGTGAAATTTTTTATTACTTGCCAAAAAACTTATATTTTGATTTAAAAACTAATAGTGTCAAGGCCAGAACTTATAGAATTAGCTTAAATAAAATTATGGATAATCATTGTAAAATATTATCTGAGCAAGTTGTTGATTTAACAACCTTTGATGCAATATTGATTCGCCAAGATCCGCCTTTTGATATGAATTATATAACTAGTACTTATATTTTAGAAAAAATTAAAGATAAAATCTTGATAATTAATGATCCAACCAATATTCGCAATCATCCAGAAAAAATTTTTATTAATGAATTTCCCGATTTAATAACTCCAACTGCCATAACTGGCGATTTTGAGCAGGTAAAAAATTTTGTTAGAGAGTATCAAAAAATTGTCATGAAGCCTCTATATAGTTGCGGTGGTGATGGTGTGGTAGTTTTGAATGATGGTGATAAAAATTTAGCTACTATTTTTGAAATGATGATAAGCCATTATCAAGCACCCGTAATGTTGCAAAAATTTATTGATGAAGTTGCGATTGGCGATAAAAGAATATTATTGCTTGACGGAGAGCCAATTGGTGCATTATTGAGAGTTGCTAAAGATGATGATAATCGTTGCAACCTTCATTTGGGCGGTATGGCTAATTTTGTCGAATTAACTAAAAGAGATTTAGAAATTTGCAATAAATTGTCGCCAAAATTAAAAGAAAGAGGTTTATTTTTAGTGGGAATTGATATTATTGGTGATTATTTAACGGAAATTAATTTAACTTCTCCAACTTGTATCAATGAAATCAACCAATTAAACGGTACAAAAATTGAAAATATTATTGTCGAAAAAATTATCTCTAAGATTAAATTAAACAAAAATAATTAAAAATTTTAATTATTAAAAAACATCATAAGAATTAGTGCCGTTATAGTAATAACGGTTTCTGCATATATTGCATTTAGAAAATTTGGCAATAATTAGTTCTATCGCTCTTGGCTCTTTTAGGCATACTAGCCAAGCGCAAGCATGAACTACTGGTAGCACAACCAATAAATAAACAAAATTGTCGGTTACAATAAATGCTAGTAAAGAAATAATTACATTTAAAGCTGCAAATGTGTAGCTTACTCCCATAATTAGGGGTGGGCGAGTTAGGCCAAGAAACAAGGCATCGCTATCAATTGAACCGGCCATAATTATTGATTAGTTGAAGGTTGATTAGTTAAAAAATAAATTATATTATTAATTTTATGAATTTGTCAAGCCCCTTAATTTACTAAATATTTAAAATAATGATTCAAAAACAATCGATTATAGATATAATCTCGCCCGCTACTCCTTGTAACTCTTTGCAACTAGATTTAATAAAAAATTTTCTTAGTTCAATTTCGTTAAATTTTAATATTTTTTACCAAGCAGAAACTACAATCAAAGAAGATAGCATTTATGGTGATTCAGAATTTGCAAGTTGTGATGTTAATTATCGTTTTTTGCAATTTAAAGAGGCTCTTGAAAACCCTTTATCAAAAATTATATGGTGTAGTCGAGGTGGCTACGGTAGTGCAGATTTACTGCCAATGTTGCATAATATTCCCAAGCCGAAATATCCTAAAATATTAATTGGTTTTAGCGATATTACCTCGCTTAATATTTTTTTTAATCAAAATTGGCAAATGCCGGTAATATCGGCACCAATGTTGTTGCAAATTGCCAGCAAAAAAATTTCTCAATCGGCGACAGATTTTTTATTAAATTTTTTAAATGATAAAATTGATGAGTTGGTTTTTGCCTTAAAGCCTGTAATTTCTAATGATAATGGTCATAATAACAAAGAAAAAATTTCTGGATTATTAGTTGGTGGATGTTTAAGTGTTTTATTGAGTCATTGTGGCACTTCTAACGAGCTTGACTGGCATCAAAAAATATTATTTTTAGAAGATGAGGGTGAAAGCGGAGAAAGGTTAGAGAGATATTTTAATCAAATTTTAAGAATAATAATTGAGAAAAATAAAATTCCGCAGGCAATTATTTTTGGCAATTTTGAAGAATCCAACATTTATGGTAATGTTAAATCTAATAATGTTGAGCTTGCTATAAAAATTTTTGCTAATAAAATTAAACGAAATAATCTTGATATAGCCTTATTTATTGAGCCAGAAAAAATATTAGGTCATTCACCAAATTCAATGCCTTTAATTCTTGGTTGGCAGGCGAAAATCAATAATTATATAATTAAACAAAAAAAACTTAATTTTTAATATTAACAATAAAATTTTATAGAATGAAAAACATATCATTAATTTTTATCTTAATGCTTGTTGCTAGCGCCATTATTAACCCTATTGCTAGCTATGGCTCGAACACAAAAATTGAAAAAGAGCCAGAATCAAATTTTGCTTATTTTAATCAAAATTTTGATAATTATGAAAAATCAATCACCTTTTATAGTGATACAGGTCTTATTAATAGTGGCTTTAGAGTTGCAGTAGCTAATAATGATAGTTTGCGAGCTTATGGTTTAATGAATTTAAGAAAACTGCCCCAAACTTACGGAATGCTTTTTTTGTTTGACGATAATCAGAATATTGCAATGTGGATGAGAAGCACCTTGATTCCACTGGATATGATATTTATTGATAATAATAATCAAGTTGTTGGTTATTATCAAAATGCCAAGCCAAAGTCAAATAAGATAATTGATGCTCCAGCTGGCACTAATAAGGTTTTAGAAATTAATGCAGGCTTAATAAAAAAATTGGGCATCAAAAAAGGTTTTCATGTTGCAATTGAGCAATAACTATAAATTGCCTGCTTCGCAATTAAATTCAGTTGCTGATCTAGCGGTTTATGTGCATTATCCGTTTTGTAAATCTAAATGCCCTTACTGCGATTTTAATTCTCATCTTGAACAGCAAACCGATCACTCTTTGTTTTTTAAAGGATACGAAGCAGAGTTAGATTTTTTTAAATTCAATCTTCGTAATCGCAAAATTACTAGCATATTTTTTGGTGGCGGTACTCCTTCCCTAATGCCTGTATCTTTTGCTGACAAGATATTGCAAAAAATCAATAATCTTTGGAATGTTAGTAGTCAATGCGAAATAACGATTGAGGCGAACCCCACTTCTTTTGAGGCAAATAAATTCCGCGATTTTTATAAAATTGGCTTTAACCGCTTGTCTCTAGGAATACAATCTCTCAATCAAGAAGATCTCAACTTTCTTGGTCGTCAACATACGGTTAAAGAATCAATATTGGCGATATCTCAAGCTCGTGAAATTTTTGATAATTTTTCATTTGATTTAATCTATGCAAGACCTAAGCAAAAAATTAATGATTGGAAAGATGAACTCAAAACTGCTATAGAATTAGGTTCAAACCACTTATCGCTTTATCAATTAACTATCGAGAAAGGCACAAAGTTTTTTAATGATTGGAAGGAAAAAAAATTCATTATGCCAACCGATAAGCTTGCAGGTGATTTTTACCAAACCACCAATGAAATTATGGCTGATAATGGCTTTAATCATTATGAAATATCTAATTATGCCAAAGAAAATTATCAATCTGTGCATAATTTATCTTATTGGCAAGGGGTTGATTATATTGGAATTGGCGCTGGGTCGCATTCACGAGTTTTCTTTGAGGGGCAAAAACACAGAAAGGCGATTGTAAATTTGCATCGCCCCGATATATGGCTAGAGCAAGCTCTAAATAACAAAAAACAAGTTGCAATTCAAAAAATTGAAGAAATTAACGATGACGATCTTAAAGAAGAGCTTATTTTAACAGGTCTTAGAACGATTTATGGAGTTGATATTGAACGGCTAAATAATTTTTTTAACTCAGAAATATTTGATGATAATACTTTAAAGAAGCTTGTAGATCAAGGCTTTATAACCATTAATAAGCAAAAAATAGCAATTGCTAAAAATTATTGGATATTTGCAAATTCTGTAATTGAAAAAGTTGTTTCTGCTCTTAAAAAATAAATTAATCAAGTTGTAATATTTTGATAGATATTTAAGATTCCTGCAAAATAGTTGATATTGAAATTGCAATATACTCTTAAGGGCTTGATATTAATGGCTCGATATAACCATAAAATAATATTTAATCAATGGATTACAAAATACAATTAAATCACATTCGTGAAAATTGCTGTTTAACAAAAATACCAAATGATGCCAATGCTTTCTTGGTTCTATCGGTTATTAATAATTTCTGGCAAGAAGAGAAAGCTAGCGATTCATTGATAATTCTTGAAAATGATGTTGAGGTTTCAAGGTTTATCGAGCAGGTTAATTTTTTTAAGACTATTAATCAACTTGATGATATTAAATTACTAACCTTTCCTGCCTGGGATTGCAACCCGCTAGATTTCATATCCCCTAAGCCCAGTATTTTATCGGCTAGAATAAATTGCTTATATAAACTTGCTAATCGCGATAAAAATTCAAAATTTATTGTTGCGGTATCAGTAAATTCAATGTTGCAAAAGACCATTAATCAATCTGAGCTTAATAATATTGGATTATATTTAAAAATAGGCAAAAAAATTTCGATTCAGCAATTAGTAAATTTCTTGATGGATAGCGGTTACGAAAGGCAGGCTTCTGCTAATAATGTTGGTGATTTTGCCCTAAGAGGAGGAATAGTCGATATCATACTGCAAGAAGCGGGAGATTTAAGTGGATATAGAATTGATTTCTTTGGCGAAGAAATTGATTCAATAAAATTATTTGACCCGATTACACAAATAACTAATAGCGAGGTTAAAACCTTGCAAATATTGCCTGCAAGCGAATTATTGCTCAATAAAAGAACCGCAGAAATATTTAAAAATAAATATCGTGAATTATTTGGCAATTCAACCGATAATCAGCTTTACAACGCTTTGTCTCAAGGTCGTCAATATCATGGTATGGAGCATTTTTTGCCACTATTTTATAATAGCAATTTGGTTAATATTATCGAGCATTTAAAACAGCCTGTAATTTTTAATAATACAAAAAATAAAATTTATTTTACCAACAGAGAAAAAGAAGTTAAAGAAGCTTATGAATCAAGAATTGAAGCATTGTCAATTAAAGAAAAAAATATAGAAAAAAAGCATCTTCAGCCAATAGCGATGGAAATGTTATATTTTAAAGAAAATGAACTGCAAAAAATCATTTCCAGCTATCTAAATATTGAATTTTCAAGCAATGATGAAGATGAAAATATTATTAATCAAGAAAGAATAATTGACCTTGAAATGCAAATAACTCCAGATTTTGCAATGGCAGGAAGAATTAACAGACAAGAGCCTTTGGAGCTATTAAATAATTTTATTAATCAACATAATTTTAAAATTGTTGTTATTGCTTGTCTTAGCGA
>CAMDGT010000081.1 GCA_945898025.1 Rickettsia typhi
CTTGCCATCTATACATTCTCCTGTATAAGAAGTACCGTTTGCATAGATGAATGTTCCCTGACCGTGTGGCTTGCCATTTTCCCATCCCCCTCCTCTATAAAAAATATTATCGACAGATAAAGTTATGCTTTTGCTTGATTGTTCCATATATATAATTAAATAGTACTGTTGTTAATATTAATTAAGTACTATTAAATACTAATATTTAATTGTAATAGATAAAATGAAAAAAATGGAATATCAAATATAAGTATCTATAAAAAGAAAAAATTTTTTGATGAAGTAGAGCAATAAATTAACTTCTAAGGTTAGAAATTGCTTGATGATAGTTTTTACTATTAAAAATATAAGAGCCTGCCACTAAAACATCGGCACCCGCCTCGATAACTAGTTTAGCATTGTTATTATTGATTCCGCCGTCAACTTCTAATTCAATAATTTTATTTTGCTCTTTTGCAATTAAATCAATTTTCTTTCTTAAATTAGCAATTTTTCTTAATTGCAAATCAATGAATTTTTGACCACCAAAGCCGGGGTTAACCGTCATTACTAAAACTAGATCAACTTCTGATAAAATGTAATCCAAGACATCTTCATGAGTAGTTGGAACAATTGAAACTCCTGCTTTTTTACCAAATGATCTAATTAAAGCTATTGAGCGATGCAAATGAATTGATGCTTCTTGATGAATAGTGATAATATCAGCTCCCGCATCAACAAAATTAGCAATATGCTTATCGGGATTATTAATCATTAAATGAACATCAAACGGTTTTTTCGTGGTTTTTCTTAATGATTTTATTGCTTCATTGCCAATAGTGAGATTGGGAACAAAGGAGCCGTCCATAACATCTAAATGAATGTAATCGGCTCCTGCGTTATCAATTGCGGTTATTTCCTCACCAAGCTTAGAAAAATCAGCAGATAGAATAGAAGGGGAAATTTTTATCATTTTAAAAATTATTTTTTACATTTTATTGCGACAATATCGTAAATAGGGTGCTCTAAGCTAGATATTGAAGGACTAGAAGAAAAAAGCCATCCATAAAAAATACGATTATTTTTTGAATTTTCCGAATCTAAAGAGGAATTTTCTTCGTTTTTTTTCTCAAAAACTTCGATTAATATTTTGTTTTCTGCCCTTCTGTCAGGAGTAGAAAACCAGCATTTATGAACTAAAATATCGAGATTATTAAAAGATTTTTTTGCACCAACATTGAAATCAAGCAACAAAGATTTTGCAGTATTTTTATCAAGAATTTGCAATGTAACAACTTTACCAAATCTTGCGGGGTCAAACTGGTTATCATTTTCATTAATCTGCTTATTGCTAAGAGCTTGAGAATCAAGAGAAATAGATGGCTCTTTTTTGGCATTACTAGATTCATTCTTTTCTATTTGCGACTCTAACAACTCTTGAGCTTCAACAGGTTGTGCAAAAAAAAATATTATTAAATTAAAAAACACCAACAAAGATAATGATATCAGAGAAATATTATCGCTTTTTTTGATTTTAATTTGATTATTCATATTATTCGCTCTGTTTTTGTGAGTTTTTATTTTTGTTATCGCCGCTAAACATAAATCTTCCGAGGAGATCTTCAAAATTAATTGAGGATTGAGTAAATTCAATTTCATCGCCTTCATTTAAAAAATCTTCATCCGCACCAATCTCAATTGCGAGATGCTTGCCTCCTAATAGGCTTTCTGATGCAATTTTTATTGAAGAATCAGCAGGAATTTTAACTTCTCCTGATATTCTAAATTTTAATATTGCTCGGTAGTTTTCGGTATCAAGAGACTGCTCTTCAACCACCCCAATTTTAACTCCCGATATTTTTACCTCACTACCGATATTGACTCCCGATATATTATCAAACTTCGCCATCAATTGATAGCCAGCGGTAGAGCCTACTTTAGCGGTTTTCATTGAGCTAAATAGAAAAAATAAAGCACAAATTAAAACAAATGTACCTACTATAATTTCAAAATAATTGTTATTTTTATTCATTTTTTAATAATTTTTTATAATTAAGATTTTTCATTCTCTGAATTTGGTTGCCAAGATTCATAGTCTGCACTAATTTTTTTACGAATTTTAGATTCATTGTCTTTATCAATGCTTCTGTCGCTTGATTTTAAAGGATTATAAGCATTTTTTGTTCCTGTCAGGTTTGGTAAATGAACCTTTTGCCAAGAGTAATTTTGATGATTCTTAGCAAGATTATGGTCATCAATAGTATAGTGCATCCAGCTATGCCATAAGGCCGGGATTTTAGAGGTTTCGTTATCGCCTTTATAGATTACTAGACGACGAAATTTCCCTTCATTGTTAATTGCTCGACTTTGAAAATATTGATTACCAAACTCATCGCAACCAACATTTTTGCACAATAATTTGGTTAATATTTTGTAAAAAGGGTTCATTATTTTGATAAATTCAGCAGTTATTAGCAATTATTTAAAATAAATTTTTAATCAGAAAAATCAATTAAAATTTATATATTACTTACATATTTTTAAAATTACAATCATCTAACAAAACTATTTTTAATTATCTGTGAATTAATTAAGCCCTAAAAAGACCCTAAAAAGATTTTTGAGATGTTGATTTATCAAAATCTAATTATTAATATTATTTTATTCTATTTTTAGATTATATTTATCATTTATGGAATTAGAAAATTATTAACTTAAACTCAATCACAACTTCAAGCGAAATAGCAAAAATATTAATTAACTTTTTCTATAAAACAATCAATATTCTTAACTACTTGAAGCATAAAATATACAAAATTGAAATGATTACAATTCATACAGAAGAAGATTTTATTAAAATGCGAAAAGCAGGCAAGCTTGCCTCAGAAATCCTTGATTATATTGGCGATTTTGTTAAACCCGGCATTACAACTAACGAGCTTAACGATTTATGTCATAATAAAATTATTGAAAATGGGGCAATTCCTGCACCATTGAATTATCCAGTCGATGCTCTTTTCGGAGGGTTTCCTAAATCAATTTGCACCTCCATTAATCATGTTGTTTGCCATGGAATTCCTAGTGAAAAAATATTGCAAAACGGAGATATCATCAATATTGATGTCACCGTAATTGTTGACGGCTGGCACGGAGATTCTAGCAGAATGTACTATGCAGGAGAGCCTCCAATTAAAGCAAAAAGGCTCTGTGAAGCAACTTTTGAAGCAATGATGCTAGGAATTGAACAGGTAAAACCGGGTAATTCACTCGGAGATATCGGCTTCGCCATTCAATCTTATGTTGAAAAATTAGGGTTCTCGGTGGTTAGAGATTATTGCGGACACGGAATTGGCAAGGTGTTTCATACCGAACCAAATGTAGTCCACTATGGCAAGAAAGGCAGTGGCCTAATTCTTGAAGAAGGAATGTTTTTTACAATCGAACCGATGATTAATGCAGGAAAATATGAAACAATCCTTAATAAGCACGATGGCTGGACCGTTTCAACCAGAGATAAATCGCTCTCCGCTCAATTTGAACATACCGTTGGAGTAACTAAAAACGGCTATGAAATTTTTACCATAAGCAAAAATGAATAAAACAACAAACATAACCACAACAAAAAGCCAAAGAATTATTAATAAATTCCAAGAATTAAAAACAAAAAATCAATGTGCTTTTGTGAGCTATATTTGCGCCGGACACCCTAATGGCAATATTTCACAACAAGTTTTGAATAATTTGCCGAATGCAGGGGTTGATATTATTGAATTAGGAGTTCCTTTTCTTGACCCCGCAGGAGACGGCCCAATTATTGAAAATGCATCGCGAAAAGCAATAGAAAATGGCATGACACTAAAAAAAACCTTGATAATGGTTGAAGAGTTTCGCAAAAATAATCAAGAAATTCCTATAATTTTAATGAGCTATTATAATCCAATATTAAATTTTGGTGTTGAAAAATTTTTTATTGAGGCAGAAAATGCAGGAGTTGACGGGCTTTTAGTCGTTGATTTACCAATTGAAGAACAGCAAGAGATTATCGTCATTATTGAGAAATATAAAATTGATTTAATCGGCCTAATCGCACCAACCACCAATGAGGATAGAATAGCAGATATTGCAAAACAAAGCAGTGGCTTTTTATATTTAATATCGCTACTTGGAATTACAGGAACTAAACTCGCCAATGCAGAAGAAAATATTTTGAGAATTGAAAAAATTAAAAAAATTACCAAACTACCCATTGTTGTTGGCTTTGGTATTAAAAGCAATATTCAGGCTACTCAATTTGCCAATATTGGTGCGGAAGGTGTGGTTATCGGCTCTTCAATTGTCACAATTATCGATGACGAAAGTCGAGATATTGAAAATCAACAGTTAGCACTAGAAAAAATTAGCAACAAAATAATTGAATTTTCAAAAGCAATTAAATCTTAAAGAAATTAATAATGATTGGAAAAATTAGCGGAATAGTTGATGAAATTGGCGAAGATTTTGCCATAATCGATGTTATGGGAATTGGTTTAATTATTTTTTGCTCCACCAAAACTCTTGCAGAAATTAAATTAATTAAAAATTCTCAAAGCCTCGATTCTATAAAAATTTCTTTAATTACTGAAACAATAATCAAAGAAGGAAGCATTGAATTGTATGGTTTTCTTAAAAAAATTGAAAAAATATGGTTTTTAGAACTCCATAAAGTACAAGGAGTTGGAGCAAAAATGGCTCTCAAAATTTTGAGCTCTTTTAGCATTGAAGAGCTCGCACAATGCTTAATTTCAGGGGACATAAAATCATTTTTAAAAATTTCAGGAATTGGAACAAAGCTAGCAAACCGACTAGTCACTGAATTAAAAGACAGCCCCAAAAAACTAGGAATTGATTTATCAAGCTTTAATCTTGATGATAAAAATATTGAATTTCTCAACAACCATCAAGAAATTAGCAACGATGCGGTTTCTGCACTAGAGAATCTTGGCTATCGCAAAATAGATTGTCTAAAAATTATTAATCTAATTATTAAAAATAATCCAGAAATAACGCTTGAGAGCTTGATTACCAACAGCCTAAGAGAATTAAGTAAAAATAAATTCAATTAAAAAAATTTCGCAATAAATTAAAATTCTATTAAAATGGCAATAAATGAAGATTTGCAAGCAAATAAAAACGAAGAAAATGACAAGGGCGAAAATATCCTCAGGCCATTATTTTTGGATGATTTTCTAGGACAAGAAAAGCTTAAAGAGAATTTAAAAATTTTTACTGAATCAGCAAAAAAAAGGGGGAAATCGCTAGATCATACTCTTTTTTATGGTCCGCCAGGGCTAGGAAAAACAACGCTTGCACAAATTATCGCCCATGAAATGGGAGTTGGCTTTAAAGGAACCGCAGGACCAGTCATAACAAAATCCGGAGATTTAGCCGCCATTCTTACTAATTTACAAGCAGGGGATGTGTTTTTTATTGATGAAATTCACCGTCTCAATAAAAATATTGAAGAAGTTCTTTATAGTGCGATGGAAGATTTTAAGCTTGACATTATTATTGGCGAAGGGCCGGGAGCAAGAGCAATTAAAATCGATCTCCCCCCCTTTACTCTTGTTGGTGCAACGACAAGAGTTGGATTAATTGCCAACCCCCTTAAAGATAGATTCGGAATACCACTCAGAATTAACTTTTATAGCCCTAAAGAACTTGAGCAAATTATCTTGAGGGATGCCAAAATTCTTAATATCAACATTGATAATGCTGGAGCCGTTGA
>CAMDGT010000082.1 GCA_945898025.1 Rickettsia typhi
AAGAGGTGTTAATTGCAATAAATATCGAAAGTCGAATCTCTGAAAAAGGATCAAGAAATCATCCTCTCACTGGAGAACAAAAAGCTTCGAACACCGAAAAATCTAGAATCATATCAAGGGATGAAATCATTTTTGGTGCCCCAAGCTCACATGCTTCAACACTTCGTTCGAACAATTGGAATTCTGCGAGCCAAAGTAAAAATCGGAATGATGAATCTGGTCTACAACATTATTCTTCTAGGGATCCGCCTGGGGATCCGCCTGGGGATCCGCCTGGGGATCCTTCTGGGACAACTCATTAAACGAGGTGCGATATCTACCGTCTTCGACTACCTAAAACACAAAAACCACAACCAAAATTCATAAAAAACTTAAAAAACCTTGCCAAATTAAGCTGTAAAAATAAGATTTTTTGAACTTAGTTTTTAATTTAAAAATTCAAAACTAACAAAATCTCTGAAGTTCAAATTTATTGGGTTAAATTTCGATCTTTAGAAATTTCCTATAATTTATTAGCTTATTTTCAATGGTATAATTATTTTTATCTGATATATTACATGATTTTGATAAATTACCTTCATTTTACTGAACTCAACCTCAATTATAAAAACATTAATTAAATATATGTTAATTAATTTTTGCCATTTATTGATTAAAAAATACTGTTTACTAATATCCGCTATTTTAATATTTGTTAACAATAATTGTTTTGCAAATTTTACAGAAACAGAAAATATTTATAGCTACAAACTATTAATCAACAGCTATTTATCAAATAGAAACCAATCCAACATAGCATTGCAAAATGAGTATTCTAAAAATGAGTATTCTAAAAATAATTATGATAAAAAATATGCAGTAGAAAATAACTCCCAACTATTTCTTGAAGCAAAAAAATTAATCAACGAACAGCAATCAATTTCTCTAAAAATTAAACTTGAGTCAGAATTATCAAGCAATGCCAATAATTTTAGAATAGATATTGATGAGAGCTTTTTATTGCTGGAAAACACATTAGGAAATTTAGAATTAGGAGCAACCAAAGCATCTAATCAAAAGATGAAGGCGGGAGTTACAAACATTAATAATAGTAATAATTTTGCTATTGCTAATGGCAATTATTTAAAAAATATTATTTTGCCCAGATTTAACTCTTCGGCTTTTGTCAATAATTTTAGCTTTCCGCTTTTTATTACCATTCCCCAACTGCCAATCGCACATAATGGAGAAGGAATTGGAGCTGATTTTAATGAAGAAATTGAAAATGGTCAATATAAAACAGCAAATTTTAATAAAGATCGCATAAAAATTTTGCGGAATACGAGTTTTAATGGAATGGAGGATGCCAATAAAATAAGCTATTACAGCCCAAGAATTTCTAACTTACAACTAGCAATAAGCTATACTCCAGATAGTAGTAAGAGTTATTTCTCGACTTCTGTTTTTAACAATAAAAATTGGCGAGTTGTTGATATAACAACTCTCAATGCCAATTATCTTAATTATCTAGAAAATGATTTAAGCTACGAACTGTCTGCAAGCTTAGAAAATGGTAGATCTAAAAATAATTATCAGAACAATATTAAAAAAAGAAATCTTTTAGCTTTTGATTTTGGAGCAACCGCAAATTATTTTGGTTTTACCTTAGCATCGAATATTGGATTCTGGGGAAATTCTTTGCAAAATAAAAATAATAATTGCGATATTACAAATTTAAATCTTAACCTACAAAATCAAGATAGTCTTTGCAGTTATAGACAAAATAATTTTAAACCTAATTATTATGCATTAGGTCTTGATTATAAAATAAGTCATTTCAGCCTTGGGATCTCTCATTTTCAGAGTCAATTACAAAAAAATTATTACTCCGCAGATGCTTTAAATTTCGGCTATAAAATCAATAAAGATATAAATCTGTATCTTGAAACCATTAACTTCTCTTTTAAAACAAAAAATATCCCCAACATCAATTTATCAAAAAATAAAGGTTGCATTGCACTGACTGGAATTAATCTCAAGTTTTAATATTAAGGCTTCAATTATTGAAATACATAAATATTGCTATAATATTTTTGACAAGTAAATTGACTTAATAAATTATTATTTTATAAAATTTATTACCAATTTTTTATACTATTTACAGGCTTTGAATAAACTTATTATGATTTATTAAAGTCTAAAATAGTTGATGCCAATTTAGCAATATTTAATAAATACATGAAAGACTCTTTACAGCCAGAGCAACTAACTGCAAAATTTATTCTACCAAATGGTAAAGAAATTTTACTGCCTATATATCAAGCAACAATAGGTCAAAATGTTATTGATATATCCTCACTTTATAAAGAAAGCGGAATGTTTACCTACGACCCTGGTTTTCTTTCTACGGCATCTTGCGAATCAAAAATTACCTTTATCGATGGAGATGCAGGAATATTAAGACATAGCGGGTACCCTATAGAAGATCTTGCCAATAAAAGTGAATATCTTGAAGTTGCCTATCTACTGCTTAATCAAAATTTACCAAATCAAGCTCAATATCAAGATTTTTGTCAAAAAATTAAAGATCAGATGTTAGTTCACGAACAGCTAACAATTCTTTATCGTGGCTTTCCAAGAAAAGCTCACCCAATGGCAATAATGGTTGGTGCAGTTGCTTCACTTTCAGCATTCTATCACGAAACTGTTGATACGGCAACTCCTCAAGGCAGAATGGACGTCGCTTATAAGATTATCGCTAAAATGCCAACTCTAGCAGCAATGGCTTATAAATACTCCATCGGAGAGCCTATTATTTACCCAAAACACGAGCTGGGATTTGCCGAAAATTTCTTGCATATGTTATTCGCCAATCCTGCACATAATTTGCATATTAGCCCAATAATTGCCAAAGCAATGGAAATGATATTCATTCTTCATGCTGATCACGAGCAAAATGCCTCTACTTCAACCGTAAGGCTTGCAGGCTCTTCTGGTGCCAATCCTTTTGCTTGCATTGGAGCAGGAATATCTTCACTATGGGGCCCAGCACATGGCGGGGCAAATGAAGAAGTTGTTGAAATGTTGCAAGAAATTGGCAATAAATCAAGAATTCCTGAATTCATTAAAAGAGCTAAAGATAAGAACGACCCTTTCCGACTTATGGGCTTTGGGCATCGAGTATATAAAAACTACGATCCTAGAGCATCAGTTCTCAAAAAATCTTGTCATGAAGTATTGCTAGAATTAGGAATAAAAAACGATCCACTGCTTAATATTGCTATTGAACTAGAAAAAATAGCTCTTAATGACGAATATTTCATTTCTAGAAAATTATTTCCGAATGTTGACTTCTATTCTGGAATTATCTACAAAGCTCTTGGTATTCCAACATCATTATTTACAGTTATATTTGCAGTAGCCAGAAGTGCCGGCTGGATAGCTCAATGGAAAGAAATGATAGAGGATCCAGCATTTAAAATCGGTAGACCTCGTCAACTTTATAAAGGGGAAATAAAAAGAGAATATCAAGAAATCAAAAATCGTTAATTAATAATAATTATTAACGCTTTTTATAAATAAGCCTAGGAGGGCAAAATAAATGTCTTTTTCTAATAAAATTATCAAAACTCTACTCGTTCCTAAGAACAATAATAAGATTTCATTTAAAATACCAAGCGAAGATTTTATACCATTTGTTTGCCATTACGACGAAGAAACTATCTTAACTAAAAATGGCGAATTAATGAAAACCATTCGCATTACTGGCTTCTCTCAAGATTCCACCTCTAATTTAGACTCAATAAGGGAGGTTGTAAGAAAATCAATAATTGATGAAATAGGCAACAATATTCACTTTTCATTTTGGTTTCATACCATAAGAAGAAGAAAAAACATCAAAGTCAAAGGAAACTTTGAAGATGCATTTTCACAATATATTGAAAATGAATGGAATGAGCAAAATGAATGGGAGAGCCAATTTATCAATGAACTTTATGTGACCATCATAATTCAAGGTTCCGGAGCTTCATTGATTAATTTAAAATCATTGTGGAACTCGCTATCCGCAAAATCTAACCGCAATCTTCATTTATCAAAACTAAACTCCGCCCATAAAGAATTAAACAATTTATGTAGTGCAATCCTTTATAATATTACTGATTATGGAGCAAAAATTCTTTGTATCATTGAGTGGAAGGGTATATTATACTCAGAGCAAATGCGATTTTTTGGCAAAATACTCAATCTCAACGAAGAAAGATACCCCCTTTCAATCAATGATATTTCCGCCGATTTAGCAACTCATAAAATTGCATTTGGAGATCGAGAAATTCAGGTCGAAAACTCTGAAAGAAAAAGCTTCGGGGCAATTCTTTCTTTAAAAGAATATCGCGAAATAAGCATTGATAACCTTGATAACTTACTGCAAATGCCAATAGAGTTTATTATCTCGCAATCAATGATTTTTGATGTCAATAATCAAGATTTTCAATCATTCCAAAATCAAGACAATATCCTTAAAATTAGCGAAGATGAAGAATTCCGCAAGTCTTTGGGAATTGGTAATTTTTTTGAAAATATTAATAATCTAGAAACTGATTATTGCAAAGTACAAACCAATGTAATGGTAATAGCAGAAAATATTGATAAATTAAAACATGATGTTGATGAAGTAACCAATAAATTCAGCGCTTCTGGCCTTTCTCTAGTAAGAGAGGAGCTTTTTTTGGAGCATTGTTTTTGGGCACAAATACCAGCCAATTTTGATTTTTTAAAAAGACAAAAATTATTTAATTCTAAAACTGTCGCAGGCTTTATTGTTCTTTACAGTTTTCCTACAGGAACAATCGATGGTAATCATTGGGGAGGTGCAGTATCAGTAATTAGAACAGCCCTCAATACTCCTTATTTTTTTAATTTTCATAATAAAAACATAGGACATACCCTTATAGTCGGCGGTGATGATGCCGATAAAAATGCCTTATTAAATTTCTTTATCGCTCAAGCGATGAGATTTAATCCAAAATTATTTTATTTTGATAACAATAAGGCAAAAATATTAATTAATGGTTTAGACGGAGATTATCACAATATTACTGAAAAAATTTCTAATAAAAATATTCAATCTTTAAACATTAATCCATTAGAAAACAACAATCGAGATAACAAGGAGCAAAAAGAATTCCTTACCAACTTCTTTACTAGTCTAGTTTCGTTTGCGAAAGAATCATTATCAAATAGTGAAATTAACATTATTCCAGCAATAGTTGAAAATATAATTTCAAAAAAAATCGATAATTTTAATGATGCAATAGAATTATTTAATAGCGGAGAATCAAGAGAAATATACCAAAAAATGCAAATTTGGCAAAACGGAAAACTCTCTCACATTTTTAATAGCAAAAATAACAATCCGACAGAAACAATAGTTGAAGATATCAATTGGGGTCATCACATCATAGGATTCAACATTACCGAAACAGAAAAATCTTTGCCGATTATCTTGCCGTTATTCATTTATTTTTTAAATAAAATAGAGCAAAATCTTGATGGCGGTGCTTCAATAATTGTAATTGATGACATCTTAACACTATTTGAAAACAATATTCTTGCCAATAAAATTG
Source organism: Rickettsia typhi (assembly GCA_945898025.1). Taxonomy (GTDB): domain Bacteria; phylum Pseudomonadota; class Alphaproteobacteria; order Rickettsiales; family UBA1997; genus JAJTDS01. The sequence continues at coordinate 5,604 of CAMDGT010000082.1, forward strand.
ATAGCATCTTAAAAAGATTGGTTCAAAAAAACTGTGTGGTAATTTCAACCATAAACAGCGATAAAGATCTTGAGAAATCAATCGCTCTAAAAGAAATTATTAAAAATTCAGCAAATCAAATATATTTACCAAATAAAAA
>CAMDGT010000083.1 GCA_945898025.1 Rickettsia typhi
AACTGAATAGAAAAACTTTTAAGATCAATTTTGGGGGGGCTAATGAGATATATTTTAGTCATAAACTTATTTTTTTAATTCCAAGAATTTAATTTGATTGCCAGTAAATTGCCAGTAAATTGATTTGGAATCATATTTATACTAGTTGCGCTAAAAAAACTTTGCAACTTAGAATCGCATATTTCATAAAATAAATCAATTTTTCTTTTTTCGTCAAGATGCGAAACAACTTCATCAAAAACTAAAATTGTAGGGTTATTTTTATAAAGACTAGAAATTTTTGCTCTAGCCAAAGTAATTGATATCATCATCGCCTTTTGTTCTCCGGTTGAACATTTTGTTGCCTCGATGTTTTTTTCCCGCAATATTGCCATAAAATCACTTCGATGAACTCCAAAATTAGTTTTAAAATTTAATGTGTCAATTTGACGATTATTCTCTAATTTCTCTTTGTAATTAGCCTCAAGGACAACTGAATTTTTTTGATTTAAAATATCCTGCTCAACATCACCAATTATTAGTAATTTTGGCTTAGGAAAATTTGAAATAAATCCATCTATTGCTTTATTAAAGAAATTAACCGCCTCAACCCTTGAAGATGCTATCACAACTCCCAACTCAACAATTTGATTTTCAATAATATCAAGCCATTTTTTTTGATTAGCAGAATTATTGGATTTTTGTAAAATTGAAATTCTTTCTTTGGTTAATTTTTGATAATTATTTAGTCTTTGCGAATGGTTTATATCTATATCGGCAACTATTTTATCTAGGTACGACCTTCTTTCGCTTTTACCAAGGATAAATAATTGCTCTAATTGAGGGGTTAAAAAAATTATATTTGGTAGATATCTTTTAAAATCAGACAATTTTTTGACACTTAGCGATTCTTGATTAATAAAATTTTGCTTTTTATTGGCAAAATAATCAAAGCTAAATGCTATGGAATCTATGTAATTATTATTGCAAAAAAGACTGTGAATTGATAATCTGCCCCTATCTAAATCGGCAATTTTATCTTTAAATTCAGGGGAAGCTTTATCTGTGAAGTTAATATTAGAAGAAATACTGCTAATATTAACTATTTGATTGAGATCTGCACCACGAATTGAATCAGACCTGCCAACCATTGTTATAGCTTCTAGAACAGAAGTTTTTCCAACACCATTGTCACCGTAAATAAGATTTAATTCTGAACCAAAAGTAAATTTAGAATTAGTAAAATTGCGAAAATTATTTAGCTGAATCTGAGATATTTGCACATCTAAATAAAATTCTATAAATCATATAATTCATTTACTATCAACTAAACACGAATGGGCATTATTACAAATAAAGAAGAAAGTTCCTTTGCCTCAATTATAGCGGGAGACAAGCCATCTTTAAAACGGATCATTAACTCTTCTTTATCGATTTGATTAATTATATCAAGTAAATATCTAGCATTAAAGCCTGTTTCAATAGGCTCTCCAGAGTATGATATGTCGATCTCCTCGTAAGCAAAGCCAGATTCGCTTGAAGTAGCCTGTAAAACTAACTTGTTATTTTCAAAATTTAATTTAATTGAGCGATGTTTATCGGTGGCAATTGTAGCAACTCTATCAACCGAATCAAAAAGCGATTTTTTATTAACAATTACAATTTGATTGTTGTTTTTAGGAACCACCTTATCATAAGGAGGGAAATCGCCATCTATAAGCTTTGAAATAATTGTTGTGTCTCCGCAAACCAATTTTATTTTAATATCGGAAACTGAAATTACTATGTTATCAACACCTTCAACCACCCTTCTAATTTCTGCAACAGTTTTTTTAGGAATTATCACACCGAAAGGAATTTTACAATCAATTTCAAGAAAAGATAAAGATAAGCGGTGACCGTCGGTTGCAACAGTTCTTAACTCAAAAGATTTACCTTCATCCTCATTAGCTCTTTCTGGATTATTAAATAATTGTAGATATATACCGTTTAAATGATAACGAGTTTCATCATTTGAAATTGCAAAACGAGTTTTATCTATCATTCTTGCAAGACTTGAGCCAGCAATTGATATCTTCTCTCCTAGTTCGCCTTCTGATATATCTGGAAATTCACTAGGATCTATACAAGGAAGATTAAATTTAGACTTTCCATAGCGAATTTGTAAAATATTCGGAGAATCTTGCATGATAACAATTTCAGTGTTTTCTGGCACTTTTCTCACTATATCAAAAAACATTTGAGCGGACACAGTTGTAGAGCCACTTCTTACAATATCAGCCTTAAATTTTGAGGTTATAAGGACATCCATATCAGTTGCAGAAAGTGATACCACGGGTTCTGTTATTTGATTATTGACATCAATTCTTATATTTTGTAAAACAGGAATGGTATTTTTCTTTTCAACAGCACCATTGACATTTGATATTGCTTTAAGCAATGTGTTTTTTGAAACTTCAAATTGCATATTTAATAAGGTATTTTAAGTGAAATCTTTTAGTAATAGAAAATGTTTACAAAATAACTAACATATCAAAAATTTATATGTTACATAAATTTTGGTTATATGTATTCATAAGTAAACTAAAATGTTAAAATTATTTTGCAATTAGATAATTTAAATTGCAACTAAAAAAAATCTGTTAAAATAATTTTTTTAAAATAGATTGAAAATAGCTTATTAAATTAATCATTAAAATCAACTAACAAATGGCACTTAATCAACAGCAATTACTAGAAATAGAAGAGCTAACAAAACAAAACAATCAAACCAAACGACCAGTTTCTTTGGAATTAGAAGAAATATTATATCAACCATTCTATGCTCTGGATCACGGATTCATCAGGGTAATTGATTATATGGGCAACGATAATGCAATAGTGCAATCGGCAAGGGTTTCTTACGGCTCAGGAACAAAAAAAGTAAATGCAGATAAAAGTTTAATAAACTATCTTATGGCACATCGCCACACAACTCCATTTGAAATGTGCGAAATTAAATTTCATATAAAGCTACCAATCTTCATTGCGAGGCAATGGATAAGACATCGCACCGCCTCAGTAAATGAATATTCTGCTCGCTATTCAATTATGGAAGATGAATTTTACTTACCTCAACCACAAAATTTATCATCTCAATCAAAAATTAATCATCAAGGGAGGGATGAAAATAAAGTTTTAAGTTATGAAGAGCAAAAAAGAATATTAGAAATTCTAAAAAACAATACCAACAATAACTATAAAGATTATCTTGAAATGATAAATCAAGATCAAAATGGCAATGTTATCGATGAAAATAAAGAAGGTTTAGCTAGAGAATTAGCTAGAATGAATCTTACCATCAATTGCTATACTCAATGGTACTGGAAAATAGATCTTCACAATCTTTTGCATTTTTTACATCTTAGGGCAGATAAACATGCTCAATATGAAATTAGAATATATGCCGAAATTATGTTGGATATAGTTAAAAAATGGGTTCCCCATTGCTTTGAAGCTTTTATTCGCAATCGCAAGAATGCTAAAGAATTTTCAGAGCCTGCACTAAATGCGATAAAAAAAATGGTGAAAGGTGAAAATATAAAACAAGAAAATAGCGAGTTAAGCATTAGGGAATGGAATGAATTAAAAGAAATTTTAGAAATAAAATAAATGAACCAATTAATTGATATAAAAAATCAAAATCTTGACATTATATTTGATATAAGATATGCCAGTGCAAACAATGTTTGCAAAATAAAGCTATACAACCAACCATTTTGCTATCTGCATCAAGATTGTTTTGAGAAATTAAAAATAGCCATTAAAATAGCACAAGAACTAGATTTAAAAATAAAAATATTTGACTCTTATCGTCCCGTCGAAGTTCAGAAATTCATGTATAATCAATTTCTTGATAAAGAAGGATTTGTTTCTAACCCGCAAGGCGGTGTAATTCCTCATTGTCGAGGTGTTGCAATAGACCTAACATTAACAGAAAATAATGAAAAAGAGTTGGAAATGGGTAGTGATTTTGACGAATTTTCAGATTTAGCATTCCATAGTTGCGATAAAATTTCAAAAGAAGCAAGAAAAAATCGCTTAATTCTTCTTGGAATTATGACAAATGCTGGTTTTGATTTTTATCAACAAGAATGGTGGCATTATCAATTATTTAATTCTCGTCAATATCCAGTCATTGAAGCTGATTCTAAAATGAGTCTAGTCTAAAAGCTTTATCTTTAAAGAATCGTCTATCATTGGTAATTCTTGATTTATTGCCTGCATTTCATTTAAATTTCCGTTGCAATGCAAGATAATATCGCAACCTGCTTGCAATGACATTTTAGTTCTTTCAGAAAAACTACCTTTAAGAGCCTTCATTGATATGTCATCAGTCATTAAAATATTTTTAAAACCAATTTGATTTCTAATTAAATCAATAGCAACTCTAGAAATTGTCGCACAATTAACTTTATCAATTGCACTATATAAAATATGAGCAGTCATAGCAAATTTTTGTTGCCTTAAAGCAACAAAAGGAGCAAAATCAATCTTTTGCAACTCTTCTAAACTAGCATTAACGATAGGAAGTTCGTGATGACTATCTGACATACCTCTACCATGACCAGGAATATGTTTAATTACGGGATAAACATTTTTTGATAATAAGGCTTCACAAACCTTTTGAGCTAAAGTAATGATTTGTAAGGGATTCTCTCCAAGTGCTCTGTCTCCAATTACTTGATGAGTAATATCGCAGGCCACATCAAGCAGTGGAGCGCAATTAACATTGATGCCCATATCAATCAAATCATCAGCAATTTTTTGAAAATTAGAAAAAATTTCATTCATTGCTAAAGTTGGATTATTTTGATATAAATTTGCAAAATATGAACCGCTAGGATACTCAAACCAGTGCGGAGGTTGCATTCTGGAAACCCTTCCACCTTCTTGATCTATTAATATCAAAACCTCGCCTTCCATTAATTCTTTTAATTGATTGGTGAGCTTTTTTAATTGTTGTGGACTATCGATATTTCTTGCAAATAAAATAAAGCCTAAAGCTCCGTTTTTACTGAAAAACATTTTTTCTTCTTCGGTAATAAATGTCGAAGAAATGCCATATATTACTGGCTTACAAGCCTTACGATTATTAGCAATTTCGTTTAAAATATTCATAAATTATACGGTTTTAACATTTGATAGATAGCATCAACTAACTTTTTAAGCTCTGATTTTTTAATAATAAGAGGAGGCATTAAATAAATACAATTGGCGAAAGGCCTAAGAAAAACTCCTAACTCAATAGCTTTTTTTCTCATTGATAAAATTTCTAACCATGAAATTTCAACAAATTCTATAACTGCTATTAGACCAAGAACCCTAACTTCTTTTATATTTTTATAATCTACTAAATTTTGTAAAGATTTTTTTAGAAATTTCTCATTTTCATTAATTTTTTTTTCATAATCAAAATTTTCAAACAAGTCAAGTGAGGCATTGGCGGCCGAGCAAGCAAGAGGATTACCCATAAAAGTTGGTCCGTGCATCAAAGCTTTATTTAAACCAGTTTCAAGGCAATCGCTTTTAAAACTATCAAAAACTTTTTTGGTGGTAAGGGTGGCGGCTAAAGTTAACATTCCTCCAGTTAATGCCTTACCAAGCACTATTATATCTGGCTTTATGTTGGTATGGCTAATTGCAAATTTTTTACCTGTGCGATAAAAACCTGTGGCACATTCATCAACAACTAACAAAATATTATTTTTACTA
>CAMDGT010000084.1 GCA_945898025.1 Rickettsia typhi
TTTATCAAGGACAATACCATTAAAAATAAAGTCTTTGAAACATTAAAAAATCTTGAAGATGAGGTTTGTGAGTTTATTAAGAATTTAACTGAGGAAGTTGTTTTTGGAATTTGTAAGTAAGTGGGTGTTTTCAAGTTAAAATGGTATAACCTCTCAGGTTTACGACCAATACAAATTAACAATTAAACCAATAAAGTGCAACAGCTAATTTCTTGAAAAAACCTTGAAAAACCCCCTAAAAAACCTTAAAAAAACCCCTTAAAAAACCCTTAAAAAACCCTGTGTACAAAAGGTTTAGAGCTGAATTATTTGAGATTTAAGATTTTATGGAGCTGGGGGTGAATTTTTATAGGTGCCCTCTTTTTATTTTTTAGAATTTATTGAAATATAATTTAAATTAACATTAAACTAATTTTTGATAAAATTAAGATTGAGTTATTAAAAAAATAATATATTTTTACCGTCCTAAAAAGAATAGAAATAACTAACTTACTAAACTATGACTAACATTACCAAAAACTTGACTCTAGGTCCATTACCTGCCTCTGAAAAAATTTATCATCAGAGTCCAAGATTTGCCGATGTAAAAGTGGCAATGAGAAAAATCAATCTTTCGCAATCTTCAGACAATAAAAGTTTTACTGTTTATGATTCCTCTGGAGTATATACCGATCATAATTTTTTAGAACAAATTGATGTTAATAAAGGCATACCAAAACTTAGAGAAAACTGGATCCTTGAAAGAAACGATGTCGAATATTACCAAGGTAGAACTATAAAAGCTGAAGATAACGGCATTGGAGTTAATATTAAAAATGTTCCGCAATTTAATTTAAATGATTTCAAGCCATTAAAGGCAAAAAAAGATAAAATTCCAACACAAATTGCTTATGCAAGAGCGGGGATAATTACCAAAGAAATGGAATATATCGCCATACGAGAAAATATAGGCAGAGAAGAGGCTTTAAAAAGCAATTATCGAGGCGAAACATTTGGTGCAAATATTCCAGAATTTATCACCGCAGAATTTGTTAGAGACGAAATAGCTAAAGGCAGAGCAATAATACCCGCAAATATAAATCATCCAGAAGCAGAGCCAATGATTATTGGCAGAAATTTTTTAGTTAAAATAAATGCTAATATTGGCAATTCAGCAATATTTTCAGGGGTCGAAGATGAAATTGAAAAAATGATTTGGGCAACCAGATTCGGGGCCGATAACATAATGGATCTTTCAACCGGAAACAATATTCACAATATTCGCGAATGGATTATTAGAAACTGCCCCGTTCCAGTTGGAACTGTGCCAATTTATCAAGCTTTAGAAAAAGTTGACGGAGTTGCTGAAGAGCTAAATTGGGAGGTGTTTCGCGACACATTAATTGAGCAATGCGAACAAGGGGTTGATTATTTCACCATTCATTCTGGAGTTCGTTTACCATTCATTCCACTTACTGCCAATAGAGTTACGGGGATTGTTTCAAGAGGCGGTTCAATAATGGCAAAATGGTGCCTTTCTCATCATAAAGAAAATTTTCTTTACACTAATTTTGAAGAAATATGCCACATACTTAATCAATATGATGTTAGCTTTTCTCTTGGTGATGGCCTCAGACCGGGTTCAATTGCTGATGCTAATGATGAAGCTCAATTTCTTGAATTAAAAACTCTTGGCGAGTTAACTAAAATAGCTTGGAAATATGATTGTCAAGTAATGATAGAAGGGCCCGGACATGTTCCGATGCATCTCATTAAAGAAAATATGGAAAAACAACTAAATCTTTGCCACGAAGCTCCATTTTATACTTTAGGGCCACTCACTACCGATATCGCCCCCGGTTATGATCACATTACATCGGCAATTGGCGCAGCAATGATTGGCTGGTTTGGCACTGCAATGCTTTGCTATGTAACCCCTAAAGAACATCTAGGTTTGCCAAATAAAGAAGATGTTAGACAAGGAGTAATTGCCTATAAAATTGCTTCCCATGTTGCAGATTTAGCAAAAGGCAATAAAACCGCCAGAGCTTGGGATGACGAATTATCTAAAGCAAGGTTTGAATTTCGCTGGGAAGATCAATTTAATTTATCTCTTGACCCAGAAACTGCGAAATCTTTTCACGATGCAACTCTACCAGCGGAAGGAGCAAAGCTAGCTCATTTTTGTTCAATGTGTGGCCCCAAATTTTGTTCAATGAAAATTACTCAAGATGTTCGAGATTATGCTAAAAAACAGGAAGAAGCGGAAAAATCCATGGCAGAAATGAGTAATAAATTCAAAAAAATGGGTTCAGAAGTTTATATTAAAACCAGCATTAAAGCCGATTAGCCCAGCATTAAAGCCGGATTAACAAAATTGTTATAAAATATTAATTTAACAAGAAATCAGATAAAATCTGGCTTCTTGTTAAATTTTATGATTAATTTTAAATATTGCTAAATAATAATATTTTTAGCTATGTATCGCTCTTTTATCTATTGCTAAGCAAGCTTCTTTAACCGCTTCATTATAGGTTGGATGGGCATGACAAGTTCTTGCAATATCTTCAGCACTGCCTCCAAATTCAATTGCTACCGCAAGTTCATGAATTGTGTTACCAGCTTCTCTAGCGATAATGTGGGCACCTAGAATGCGATCGGTTGTAGCATCGGCAAGAATCTTTACAAAACCTTGATCATCAAATGTTGCCCTAGCCCTAGAATTTGCCATCATCGAAAATTTGCCAACCTTATAAGATACTCCATCTTTTTTTAATTCCTCTTCAGTTTTACCAACCGAAGCAACTTCTGGATAAGTATAGATAACATTAGGAATTGCATCATAATTGATATGCGGTTTTTGACCTGCAATAATTTCTGCCACTGCAACGCCTTCATCTTCAGCTTTATGAGCAAGCATAGGGCCGGTTGTGACATCCCCTATCACGAAAATATTGTCAATATTGGTTCTTAGGTGGTTATTTTCAATAAAACCTCTTTGATTAATTTTAACTCCAATATTTTCAAGCCCTAAGCCCTCACTATTAGGCTTTCTGCCAATTGCGACTAAAACGACATCTGCTTGCAGAGTTTCTTTATTACCGCCATTCGCAGGCTCAATTTCAACCATTGCACCATTTTTATTTTTCTTGACTTGCAAAACTTTGGTTGATAAACGAAATTTTAAACCCTGTTTTTCAAGAATTTTTTGGAAGTTTCTTGATATTTCGCTGTCCATCGCTGGGGTTATTTTATCAAGATATTCAATAACTTCGACTTTTGCACCAAAACGAGACCATACTGAACCAAGCTCTAAGCCAATTACTCCAGCACCAATAATTATCATTTTTGCTGGCACTTTTTCTAAATCAAGGGCACCAGTTGAAGAAACGATGATTTTTTCATCAATTTCTACATTCGGTAATTTCGCCACTTCTGAACCAGTAGCAATAATAAAATATTTAGCATTAACAACTTCCTTAGAGCCGTCTAACTTTGTTAATTCAACAGTATTTTTATCGATGAATTTTCCCACCCCTTCAAAATGAGAAACCTTATTTTTCTTGAATAAACCTGCAATACCGTTAGTTAAACCAGAAATTATTTCATTTTTATTTTCTAATAATTTTTTAACATCAATTTTAGGCTTGTTAACAATGATTCCAAGCTTTTCAAATTGATGATGAGCATCATGAAATTTGTGAGAGATTTCTAACATTGCTTTTGAAGGTATGCAACCAACATTTAAGCAGGTTCCGCCAAGGGCTTTTCTTTTTTCAATACAAGCAGTTTTAAAGCCGAGTTGTGAAGCTCTAATAGAAGCAACATAACCACCGGGACCGCCACCAATAACGACGATATCAAAATTATTATTCATAAGATACTATAAGTTAATTAAAAAAATTTTGGAAAAAATTTTGGAAAAAATTTTGGCAAGGTTACTAGCTTATAAGATTTTTTCAACTAATATTTTCTAAATTTTAATTAAAAATCATTATCAAACTTATGAAAATTTGCCGTAATATCAAAGAAATTCAGGCTTTTGTTGCAGAAAATAAAAATCAAAAAATTGCTCTTGTGCCAACAATGGGAGCTCTTCATCAAGGGCATTTAACTTTAGTTCAAGAGGCAAAAAAATATGCTAAAATAGTAATCGCAACAATTTTTGTTAACCCTCTACAATTCAACAATCAAGTAGATTTAACTAATTATCCTCGCAATCAAGAGGCAGATTTTACAATGCTCGCGAAGCAAAAAGTTGATGCAGTTTTCGCACCTTTATCTAACGAAATTTACCCTCAAAAACTTAATTTTATACTAGAGCCAACTGCAATCGCCAATTGCTTATGCGGAAAATATCGCCCTAATCATTTTTCAGGAGTAGCAATTATAATTATTAAATTACTAAACCTTACCAAGCCAGATTTTGCAATATTTGGCGAAAAAGATTATCAACAATTTATGATTATTAAAAAATTAATAGATGATTTTAATTTCTCGACTCAAATCATTATGGCTAAAACCGCAAGAGAAGAAAGCGGTTTAGCAATGTCTTCCCGCAATCAAAGGCTTTCAACTCAAGCAATTACTATTGCCCCAAATATTTTTAAGGCTCTTAATTCAATAAAAGACGATTTTAAGAATTTTTTATCTCAACCAAATTTTAATTCACAAAATTTTCTAAAAACAATCGAAGAATTATTAATTAACCAAAAAGAAAACTTGATTAATAAAGGTTTTCAAGAGGTTGAATATCTTGAAATTCGCAATCAAAACTTTGAAGAATTAAAAGAAATAGTTGCAAAAAACTCTAACCCAAACACAATAGCATCAGAAAATTTAAGAATATTTATCGCCTTACACCTTGAATCCGTAAGGTTAATCGACAATATTTCAATCTAAATTCACAAAATTTTAATTAAAATTTATGACAAAAATTAATATTATTGGTGGGGGGCTCGCTGGCTCAGAATCAGCTTGGCAACTTGCAAAAAGGGGCTTTGAAGTAGAAATTTTTGAAATGCGAAGCGAAACCGTTAAAACTTTTGCTCACCAAACCCCAGACCTCGCCGAACTAGTTTGCTCTAACTCCCTGAGAAGCGACGATATTAAAACCGCGATTGGTATATTACATCAAGAAATGAGAATTCTTGATTCCCTAATAATGAGATCAGCAGATAAAAATTCAATTCCCGCCGGTTCAGCATTGGCAGTTGATAGAAAAGGTTTTTCTCAAATGATCGAAGACGAATTGCTAAAAACCAATAAAGTTAAAATCACCCGACAAGAAATCAGCGACATCAAGCTTAATAGCCAAGAAAATGAAGTTTGGATTATTGCCAGTGGCCCACTAACTTCTAACCTGTTAAATCAACAAATTATTAAATATTCCGAACAAGAAAATCTTGCTTTTTTTGATGCTATCGCACCCATCATTTTTACAGATTCAATTAATTTTGATGTGGCATGGTTTCAATCTCGCTACGATAAAGGCAGTGGCAAAGATTACATTAACTGTCCACTGAATGAAGAGCAATATAAAAACTTTATTAAGCAATTGCTTGATGCGGAAAAAACTGAATTTAAAGAATGGGAAAAATCAACCCCTTATTTTGACGGTTGCCTACCTATTGAAATAATGGCAGAAAGAGGCCACGAAACATTAAGATACGGGCCTATGAAGCCAGTTGGGCTTAGTAATCCTCACTTCCCCCCTATTCCACCTAAAAAATTTAATCGCTCCTTTGCAGTA
>CAMDGT010000085.1 GCA_945898025.1 Rickettsia typhi
CAAGAAAGAAGGTCGGGGAACATTCACTTTTGCAAACGGTGTTTCTTGTGAGGGAACATTTAAAAATGATATCGCAACAGATTTTTTGGAAATTAGAATAGTAGGTTCAAATTCAAAGAATGAATTTCATACTATAACATTTCCAAGCGGTGATTATTATGAAGGAGAATGGATAGATGGCAAGCCAGAAGGTCGGGGGAAATTGATCTTTGTAACCGGTGATTATTATGAAGGAGAATGGATAGATGGCAAGCAAGAAGGTCAGGGAACATTCAACTATGCAAACGGTGCTTCTTATACAGGAGAATGGAAAAATGGCAAGAAAAAAGGCAAAGGAACATTCACCCTTGCAAACGGTGATTATGGCAAAGGAGAATGGGAAAATGACAAGCTAGTAGAAGGTAATGTAAAATTAACCTTTTCAGACGGTAATTCTTATGAAGGAGGATGGATAGATGGCAAGCGAGAAGGTTGGGGAAAATATAGCTATCCAAGCGGTGCTTCTTATGAAGGAGAATGGGAAAATGGCAAGCAACACGGTGAGGGAACATTCATCTGTAAAAGCGGTGTTTTTTATAAGGGAACATTTAAAAATGGTTTCGCAATAGATTTTTCGAAAATTATAATAACAGATTCAAATAATAAAACTCATACTATAACGAAAAAAGGTCCATCATATTTCTATCAAGGAGAAGGAAAGAAGGAAATAGAAATTGATATAAAAAATCAAAAAAGATTAGAATCAGTTTTACTCCAATTTGGAAATACAGTGTCAAATCAGAAAGGTGCCTTGGAAATGGTAGATCATGAAGAGCTAGATGAATTTATTAAAGAAAGTAAAATTGCTAGCAAAGATAATGAAGCAAAATTTTATGTTATCGAAATTCCTGGACATACTTTCATAATGCTTTTTGAGAAAGGAGAAGCTTATTGTTTTGATAATGGATGGCTTGGTTTTGATAATGATTTAGCAAAAGAATTTTTCGATGTTATTAACGACAATAATGTTAAATATGAAATTTTACCATATGAACCTAATCTTAAATTCCAGTTAAAAGATGGGTCATCAGCCAATATTCCAATTAAAACGAATACTTTTCAATTTTGCTGTAGACATGAAGCTAATGCCCTTAAAGATAAACTAGAAGAATTGAGAAATGATCTAAAAGGAGATGAAAGTTTATATAATGAATTGTTTAAATATTTGCAAGAGGTATCAAATGAAAAGCCTAAACTATTAATAAATCCTAAACTATTAATGAGGATTAATAGTAGTGACGATTTATCCCAACAGCAGAGAGTTGCTTGTCAACAATAATGAAGCAACTAATCAGTTTGGTGAATAAGATGGGGTTACAAGGTAGGGATATCCAATCAAAACCGCTTCACAAGAAGCGAGATTTCTTTGTAATTAGAGGCTCTTCTTTCTTTGTATTTAGAAAAACTGCAAGAAGTCTGGAGTAGCCTACAGAAGAGCGGAGTCGATAATTTTAACGGCAAAATCAGAAGATTTTTACCATATTCGTTTGATTATAAAAATTTAATGCAAGAACTTGTTGATAAAATCGAAAATGTTATAAATAAACAGCCGAGAAAAACATTTAGAGTTTAGGGCTCCTGCGGAGGTTTTTATAATACTGGGATTATTGATTTCATTGTGCTAGATTATTGAGTTTGCTCTATATTTTTAACTATTAAGTTTTTTTCTTAAATTTAAGATCATATCTTCAGTAATTTTTGCTAAGTCATATTCTGGTTTCCAGCCCCATTCATTTCTGGCAACGGAATCATCAATTGAACTAGGCCAAGAATCGGCGATTTGTTGACGGAAATCTGGTTGATAAGTTATTTTGAAGTCAGAAATATGTTTTTTAATTTCATTTGCCAATTCTTCGCAAGAAAAACTGACTCCTGCAAAGTTAAAATTAGTATGATGTTTTAATTGATTAAAATCAGTGTTTGCTAATTCAATCGTTCCGCGAATCGCATCATTCATATACATCATTGGCAATTGAGTTTCTGCTTTTAAAAAGCATTGATAAGATTTATTCTTGATTGCTTCGTAAAAAATTTCTACTGCATAATCAGTGGTTCCGCCACCTGCTGGAGTTTTGTAGCTAATTAAACCAGGATATCTCAACCCTCTTACATCAAGCTTATATTTTTGTACATAATACTCGCAAAGCAATTCTCCGCAGGCTTTACTAATGCCGTAAATAGTTTTTGGTAAAATAATAGTTTGTTGCGGAGTATTGGTTTTTGGGGTCTCGGGACCAAAAACAGCAATAGAACTTGGGCAAATTATTTGTTTTATATTTAATTCTCGAGATGCTTCTAAGATATTGATCATGCCGTTCATATTGATATCCCAGCAATTTTGAGGGTTTTTTTCACCAGTTGCTGATAATATTGCTGCTAAATGATAAATTATGGTGATGTTATGTTTTTTTATAACATTTGCAATTTGTTGCCTATCAAGAACATTTAGATTTTCATAAGGTAAAAATTCGCTATCGACTTTATCAACAGAGCGAATATCTGAGGTTATAACTGCATTTTCACCATAAACTTTTTTTAAAGCAAAGCTAAGTTCAGAGCCTATTTGACCTAAACTACCAGTAATAAGAATTTTTTCTTGATTCATTTTAATTATTTTTTTAGTAAGCCGATTTGTTAAAAATTAGAATTAACAATATCAATTAGGGGTTAATATAAGTTTGTCATTGTAAAATTCATATTTTTTGAATTTTCTTAATCCTGACATTCCGAAAAGCGAGGTTCCCATTTGATTTTGATTGATGGAAATATTGACATTTTTAAAGCTACTATTAGCAATTTTTAATTCTTCTACTATCGTGTTTGCTCCCCAGCTTTTGCCATTAGCAGTTTGATAAAGGCGATTAAAAGTTAGTTTATTTAAATTGATGCCAACTTTTTTTGCATCTTCTTTTGCAAGAGTAATATCGCTTGCCCCTGTATCAACGAGAAATAAGATATCTTTTTGATTGATTTTTGCCTGAATATAAAAATGTTGATCTTGAGAAATGTTGATGATGATTTTATTTTCCTTATCGATTGACGGCTTGCTGGGGTTGAGTTCTATAAAAATTCTTTGCTTTAAATCAATAAAATCGAAACGATAGGAATATATAATTATTATCAATAAGCCGAATAATCCCCATATTACAGTGTATTTTGCTATTTTTGAGAAGGTCATGCCTCCGCCTGCGAGCCTAGATATCATGAATACTAAGATTAATATTGATGCTATTAAAGAGGGGAGGTCTTGTTGACTGAAATTACTAAAGATCATTGATTGAATTATCGATTTTAGTTAAAATTTTGAGCAGTTCTTCGTTTTCCCAATCTTTTCCGATTGTCATTCTAAGGCATTGTGGTAGATTATAGGCTGTCATTTCTCTAAGAATGATGTTATTTTGCAGTAAAATTTCATTGGCTTTTTGACAAATTTCTGGGTGAAAAAAATCAAGCAAAATAAAATTTGCTACTGAAGGATGTGCTTTAATATTGTTAAATTTGGCTATTTCGGTAAAAAATATTTTTAACCATTTATTGTTGTGGCTAATTGAGTCTGCAATAAATTCATGGTCGGATAATGCTTCTATTGCTGAATATTGTGCAGGCCCGCCTACATTAAAAGGCCCTCTTACTTTATTAAGAATTGTTGCAATTTCTAGGCTAGAATAGCTCCAGCCAAGCCTTAAAGATGCTAAGCCGTAAATTTTTGAAAAAGTTTTAGTGATGATTAAATTGGGGTATTTTTTAATAAGATTTAATGATTGTGGATAATCTTCTGCGGTTACAAATTCTTCATAAGCATTGTCTAACACTAATAATATGTAGGGTGGAACCTTTTCTAGCAGTTCTTGCAACTCGTTTTTATTTAAATAAGAGCCAGTTGGATTGTTAGGATTAGCAATAAAAATTATTTTAGTTTTTTCAGTTATTGCTTCTAAGATTGCTCTGATATTGGTTTTGAGGTTAATTTCTTTTGCCTTAATGGCATTTGCACCAACTTTATTGGCAGAAATTGGATACATTAAAAAGCCATGCTCGCTATAAATTATTTCGTCTCCAATGCCTGCAAATGCAAGAGTTATGAGGGAAATTATTTCATCTGAGCCAGCTCCGCAAACAATTTGTTCTGAATTTATGTTGTTTTTATTGGCAATTGCTTGGCGAAGTTCGTTGCAAGAGCCGTCGGCATAACGAAATAGTTGATGGCTATGTTTTTTATAGCTATCAATCGCTTTATTGCTACATTCTAAAGCATTTTCATTGGAAGATAATTTGATAATTTTTTCTGCACCCTTGATTTTTGAGGTTCCCGGAATGTAGTTGGCGATTTTGTTTAGATATGAATGTGCTTTAACCATGAGTTATTTATTGGTATTATTTTCTTGTAATTTATTGATTAAATCTTGCAAAGTTGATATATCTTCAAAATCAATCATTAATTTGCCACGATTTTTTAGTGAATTATAGTTAATTTGCACTTTGCAGTTAATTTTTTCAGATAATTGATTGGAGAGTTGTTTTATATGCTCTGAGCTAATAAATTTAATCGATTTTTCGTTTCTGATAAATGCGACTAAATTTCCGCTGGCATTTTTACTGGCATTTTTATTTTGATTTTCAATTTCGTCTCTTTTTTCAGAATTTTTAATTGGTTTAGTAATTTTTTGATTGCGAATTTCATCTTCAACTTCTCTTACTGTCATTGAATTGGCGATAATTTTTTTTATCATTTCTTCAGGGTTTTCGGCACTAAGCACCGTTCTAGCATGGCTCATTGAAATTAGTTTTTTTTCTAAAAATACACAGGCACTTCTAGGAAGGGCTAAAAGCCTGATAATGTTAGCAATGTGGCTACGACTTTTGCCAACTTTATTGGCGATTTGTTCTTGAGTGTAGGAGAATTCTTCAATTAGTTGTTTATAGCCGTTGGCTTCTTCAATTAAAGAGAGATCTGACCTTTGAATATTCTCAACAATAGCTAATTCTAAGGCTTGATGATTATTGATTTTTTTGACTATGGTTGGTATTTGAGTTAAACCAGCAATTTTACAGGCGCGGAACCTTCTTTCTCCGGCGATAATCTCAAAATAGTTGCTATTTTCGGCGTTTCTGGCAATAATTGGTTGCATTAAACCATTTTCAACAATTGATTTTGCTAGTTCCTCAAGCTCTTCTTGATTAAAATTTTTTCTGGGTTGATAAATTCCCGGAATTAATTTATCAATATCGATTAAATCTATGCTGTCGATATTATGATTAAGATTGTTTTTATTTCTGTTTTTATCGCCAAGCAATGTTGATAAGCCTGAGCCGAGTCGCTTTCCTGAATTTAGGTTATTTTTATTAAAATTTTCTTCCATAAATATTATATTTGATTACGAGTTATTGTGGCCCCTATTTTTATGGTTTTATTTATAATTTATTGGAGCTAATTTCTTTATATTTTGATAAAAAATAGAGTAGAAATATTAATATTTTATTTACTAGTTTCAACCTAAATATCACGAAAAAAGAATATTATTAATTAAGGTGTTTTAGCTCCATAGAAATAATGCGACAAGGATTAGCTATTGTTGCTGTCATTGTTATCGAAATGCCCACCCCTTTCAGCGAAAGGAGTGGGCATTGCAAAAATCAAGAATTTTTATAAGATTGAAGTGGT
>CAMDGT010000086.1 GCA_945898025.1 Rickettsia typhi
TAATTTAAAAAATCAATATCTAAATAATCAAGTTGCTGTTAATGTCACTAAAAAAATTGGTGAAAATATTATTTTTGTTAAAAGTGATTTAGGTCAAGCAAAAATTAACTTACCAATTTTTGGTATTGATAAATCTTTAAATGAAAATGCTGGGCTTGTTTTTGCGATTGATTTAAATAACTCTTCCAATGTCAAGATAGATAAATTTGAGTTCTGGAAATCTCTAAAAAAAATCAATAATAATCTGAATATCGATAATTTGGAGTCCTCAATTGTAGAAAATCAGCTTTATGCTGAAGGTGCAAAAAATAAAATTACTGGTGACATTGTCTTAAAAAAAGAGCTCTCTAATGTTTCAGAAAGCCCATCTTTTAGAGTTGTATCTCTCAACTTAAAAAATAAAAATTTTGGCAAAAATAACTTTGATTTATCCTATCAAAATGAATCAAAAAATAATGTACAAAAAGTTATTCTTAGTGGTCAGGTTGTTGATTTAAGCGAATTTCTCAATTATCGTCAAAATAAAAGTGGTAATTGGCAGAATTTTATTATAAAAACTAATCTTAAAAAACTAATTTTAAATAATCAAAAAACTCTTGATAAGGTTGACATATCGATTAATTGCTTTAATTATTTTTGTGAAGAGGGCAAAATAGAGGCCAATATTGCTGATGAAAAAAATATACTCGATAAAGTGATAGACATTAAAATACTCAAGCAGGATTCTGAAAATATTTTCATTAAAGGCAAAATAAATAATTTAGGTTATCTTGCGGAAGCTTTAAATATTTCCGATAAAATTGGCGATGGTTCTATATCAATTGATATTGTGGGCAACAGCCAAGGTTTGAATCCTAATTTTAAAGGAAACATTAATCTCGATAAATCAATTACTTTTTATGAAAGTAAGCAAATTAAGGATCTAGCAAAAGATGGTCTATTTTCAAAGATCAAAGATAAAATATTCGCAAATAACAAAGTGATTTTTAGCTTTGCTAAAGCAGAGTTTGTGATTGATAATAAAGTTCTTAAGATTAAATCTTTAGTCGCTAATAATTATAAGATTGGCATCACCGCTAAAGGTTTTTATAATTTAAAAGATAATTCATTTGAGTTTAAGGGAATGATTATTCCTGCATTTATTATTAATAATTTATTTGGAGTTGATAAAATTCCAGTAATCGGTAATTTAATAGGCGGTATTCTTACTGGCGGTGAAGGCGGAGGGCTTTTTGGCATTAAATATGAATATATAAAAAACTCTAATCAAAACGATCCAATATTCACAACTTATAAAGTTTTGGCTTTTATACCAACAACAATCAATACACTATTTGAGAAAATATAAAGTTAAAATATTTACTTGATAAGTTTTTTTATTATTTTAAGATGTTTTTTATTATGCAATAATAAATTACTTGTATAAATACAATGTTTTAAGTATTAACAAATCAAAAAATATGAAAACTAATCTAATAAAAAAAGTAACTTGCGCTCTAATCATTGCTTCAGCTACTTTAACTTTTTCTTGCAGTAAAAAAGAAAAACCTCAAAACAAGTCCGAAGTTCAAGATCTTCCTAATTGGGTTCTTGACCCAAATGTTGCAGATGGCGTTGCTGGAGTTGGTATTGCTGCTCCCTCAAAAGGCGGTCTTAAGTTTCAAATTCCTAATGCAGAGCTTAATGCAAAAGCTAGCATTGCATCAATAATTCAATCTGAAATTAGCAGAATTACTAAAAATTCTTTAAAATCAGCTAATGTTAATCAAGATGATGATGTTGAAGAGTTTTTCGCTCAAGCAACTAAAGAGGTGGTAAAAAATCTACCTATGTCTGGCGCTAAAAGAATCAACATTTATATCGCTAAAGACGGAACCTTATATGTTCATATGGTCTTAAAAAATGAAGATTATACTAAATTCCTAAAAAATAGTGAGAAAAATCTTGAAGCTCGTCTTAAAAAATCTGGATTAAGCCGCGATAATATCAATAAAAGCGAACAAGCATCAAAAGCCTTATTCGATGAATTAGACAAAGAAAGAGATTCAAAAGCTAAAAAAGCCGAATCTACTGAAAAAGAAGAAAATAATTCAAAAGAATAATATTCTTAATCTTCATTATACACTACTTTAGATTCATAATTTAAAGTAGTGTATTTATTTTAATTAATTTTTCTAAAATATGAAAATTGCTACAAAAGCCATCCTATTATTTGCTTCGTTATTTGCAATTTCTGCTTGTGCTGATCATTATGCTGTTAAAGAAGTAAAAAAAACCACTAAAGCCAACTCTGCATCCTCTAGAATCAATAGCTCTGAAGATAATTCAGAAAAAAATTTTAAAACTCTAAACGAAGAGTTGTAGTTCTATGATTTCAATAATTGATAGTTTTAGAATATTATCAACCTTATTATCTAGCATTAACAGAATTATAATTCTCGCGATACTAATAATTCCGGGAAGTTGTTCTATTGCTCATTCCGCTATAAATGATAAAGAAAAATTGCCCAAATGGTATTTAACTCCTAAAAACAATAATGGCAAATATCTTTTTGGAGTAGCTGAAGGTTCAAATCTTGAAGAAGCCACAAAACTAGCATTAATTGATTTTTCATCAAAATTGCTAGTTAAAATTTCTAGTGAATCGCAAATGATAGCCGAAGAAAATCGTTACTCAATTAATGAAGAAACCCGTAGCAACATACAGCAAATTGTTGAAAAAGTTGAATTAAGTAATTTTAGAGTTAGTAACAGCGAGCAAATCAAAAATCGTCTTTTTGTTGAAATAGAAGTTGAAAGAATGCCTTTTATTCAACAACAGCAACAATCGATAGATTTTTTACAACAGCAAATTAACGATTTACAGGTCTCAATTAAAAAACCTGAAAATATCAATAATCCTATCAAAAAAAGATTCAATCTGCAAAAAATTCTTGAATTATCAAAAAGAATTGAAATATTGGCAAGATTCATTAATGGGGCGGGAGGAGAAGTAGATATCGCAGCAAAATTATCTCAAATTTCATCTTTTAAGAAGCAATTTGAAGAAGTGAACGACAATAATGAGTTTTTCATTACTTATGATAAAAGCCCGAACTATATTCCTGCGATTGCTAAGTTGATTACTAAAGCATTGAATGCAGAAAAAATCAATGTTGCAACCAAAATCAATAAATCTTCTCATCAAATTATTGTTAAAATTACTAGCGACTATGAAAAAAATCTAATTTATAAAAATTATTTAGTAAAAATGAAGGTGAACTTTTCTAACTATCTTCAAGATAAAATTATTGCAAGCAATGATTTTGAAGTTACTGGTGCCTCAGTTGTTGATGAAAAGCAAGCTCTTAATTCTGCAATTGCCAATCTTGAAGAAAGAATAAACAAAGAAGGAATTCTTAAAACTTTAGGAATATATTAAAATCAATTAAAATTTAATAATGATTAAAAAAACAGCCACCTATTTTTTTATTTTTGGAATGCTATTTTCCTGCGCTCCCAAAATTAAAGATTTTAACAAATATCAAAAGCAATTTTTTTCTAAAACAAGTTTCATGCCAAGCCAAGAAGACCTTAATGGCAAGTTGCCAAAAGTGGTGGTTTTTTCTCTTGATGAAAATGATAATCAAACTGCATCAAGGTCTGGTCTAGGAATTTCAATTGCCAATAATATTGAAAATGTTTTATCAAAAAATAAATTGGCTCAAATAGTCGATAGAAATGCCGCCAATAAGCTTCAACAAGAAATCGCATTGGCTGAAATCAATAAATCTGGCTCTTACAAGGGGCCGCAAATTGCTGAATATGCAATTTCTGGAGCAATTGGTAATGCTAGTTTTAATAGCAAATATTCCTCTGGTGGCACTTTCTTAAATCCAAAAACTGGAACAATAGTTACGGTTCCGCCAAAATATAAATATAATTCTTTAGCGGTAGGTAATATAAAAATCTATGAATTGCCATCACTTAATGTTTTACAAACAATTGAGTTTAATGGTAAAGCTGCAAGAACGGAAGATGCAAGAAATAATGGCGGGATTAATTTTGGAGGAATTTCAATTGGTGGAGAGCAAGTTGCAGGAGCCGATAGAGATGATGGACTTGTTAGAAAAGCCGGAGAAGATTCTATTGACAATATTAGAGCTGAAATACAAAATATTTTCTCAAAACAGGGTTATATTATGGAAAAGAGAGGCTTTAAAAAGAAATCTATTTTTAAAATTAATCTTGGATCTAGTGATGGTATAGTTCAAGGTGATAAATTTGAGATAATAGGTCAGTTTGAGAATCAAAATTCAATCAATAATCAAGTTGATGTAGAAAAAAGAATTATTGCCACTGGAAAAATTTCTGATATTATTGACCCAAAAAATGCTTGGATTATTATTGACGATAGCCAGAATAACGATAAAATAAGGCTCGGTGATGCGGTGAAAATAAAATACAAAAAAAATAAAATGGACAAAATTGTAAAATCTGCCCTATCAATGATTGAATAATAATTTAAAATGGTGAATTTTATTAAAGATATTGGCGAAGTTAGTTCGCAATATACTCATTATATTTTTGATTTATGGGGTGTTATTCACGATGGATCTAATCTTTATCCTAACGTTAAGGAAAATCTAAAAAAATTAAGAAGTAAAAATAAAGCCATTTGCTTTCTCTCAAATGCTCCTAGAAGAACCTTTGTGGCTGAAGAAGTTTTAATTAGTCTGGGAATAGAAAAAAATTGTTACGATTTTATTATTACCTCTGGTGAGTCGTTATTTATTGATATGGCCATAAATCAGTCCAATAATTATAAAGAATTCGGTAAAAATTTTTCTTATTTTGGTCCCGATAAAGATAAAAACCTTCTTGATGGTCTTAATTACAAGATTGTCGATACAAAGGAAGCTAACTTTGGCATTATTACTGGCTTTAAAAATGATTCATCGACAATTGAAATGGAGATCCCTGATTTAGAGTTGGCTCTAAAATACAATATTACCATGATATGTGCTAATCCTGATTTCAAAGTTGTAAAACAAAATGGGTCAGAATATCCTTGTGCTGGTATTTTGGCAAAAAAATATGAAGAATTGGGCGGAAAAGTAATATATTACGGTAAGCCATTTTTTGGTGTTTATCAATTGGCTATAGAGAAATTTAAGAAATTAAATAATATGTTCACGATAAATCCAAAAAATATTTTAGCAATCGGCGATGCCTTTGAAACCGATATCAAGGGAGCTAGTTCTGCAAATATTGATTGCGCGATTATTTCTGGAGGTATATATTCTAATAAATTACAAGAAACCCCAATTAACGATAAAGTGGCAATTTTAAAAGCAACAGATGATCTATTAAATCAACACCAAATTAAAAATTCAACACTTCTTTTCATTGCTGAGTCGGTTTAGATAAGCAAATAATATTTCTAATTAATTTAAAGAATTTATTTTTAGTAAAATATAATATTGTATTGTCTTAATTTGAAGCAATTTATCAATTTTTATCGCAAGATTTTTTTCAAAAAATCTATGATTATAGATCATACCATTTTAACTTGAAAACACCCACTTACTTACAAATTCCAAAAACAACTTCCTCAGTTAAATTCTTAATAAACTCACAAACCTCATCTTCAAGATTTTTTAATGTTTCAAAGACTTTATTTTTAATGGTATTGTCCTTGATAAATC
>CAMDGT010000087.1 GCA_945898025.1 Rickettsia typhi
ACTTCTTTTTTAGTAATTTTTTCATCAAAATAGGCGATATTTTTAAATATTGTGCCAGAAAAAATAAAATCATCTTGACCAACATAAGCAAAAATATTTCTTAATTCTTTGAGCGACAATTGAGAAATATCAATATTATTTAACGATACAGCCCCATTTGTCGGGCTATAAAAACGAATCAACAATTTTAAAATCGTTGATTTTCCTGAACCGCTTAAACCAACAATTGCAACTTTTTGACCAGATTTTATTGATAAATTGAAATTATCTAAAATTTTATTATTATCTTCGTAACCAAAACTTACACTATTAAACCTAATTTCTGGAGGATTATTTTCATTTACCCTCAAAGATAAGAGGGTTGATTTTTCTAAAATCGAAGACTCAATTTCTAATAAACTAAAAACCCGATTCAAAACCGCCGAAGCAGTCTGTAATTGACCAGAAATTTGACTAAGTGAAGCGAGTGCAGTTGAGGCAATAATTGCATAAAAAATAAAAGAAGATAATTCTCCAGAAGTAAGCGAGCCTTTTAAAACACTATTACCACCAAACCACATCAACAAACCAACTAAAGAAAATGCATTAAAAACAACCATAGCAATCATTAAAGCCTTTAAGCGACTCTTTTTAATTGAAATTAATAAATTTCTGCGAATATAAAAATTAAAACGACTAGATTCTCTATCTTCGCAAGAATAAGACTGAACAGTCTTGATATTGTTAAGAGTTTCCTCGATATGCGAACTTATTTCACCTAAGGAAGATTGAGCGATAAGGGATAATTTTTTAATCTTTTTTCCTAAAAAAATAATTGGCATAATCGCTACAGGAATAAAAAAGAACATCAATAAACTTAGCTTCCAATTAGTTAAGAATAAACAAAAAATACAACCAAAAAATAATATAATATTTCTCAGTAAAAAAGATAAATTACTGGTTGCGATATTATAAATTAGAGCTGTGTCGGCAATAATTCGCGAAGATATATCGCCAACTTTATTGTTCTCAAAAAAATCAATTGAGATTCTAATTACGTGCTGGTAAATATTACAGCGAATATCGTTAATGATTTTTTCTGCAACAATATTAATAATAGAAGAGCGAAAATAGCCACATATCGCCATCACAAAAACTCCGACAATAAAACATAATAGTGATAAAGCAAGAGCATGCAAACTCTTCTCAACGAAGCCAGAATCAATTAAATATTTAATAACCTTGCCAAAGCTTAAAATCACTAAAGCAGTCACTGTTAAGAACAATAAAGCAACATAAATTGAGTTTTTATAGGGCTTTAAGAATGGCAATAAATGCTTAAAATTACTATATTTTGTTGTTGTAATTTTTGAATGCGGATCCATTTTTGACATTTGAACTTGATTAGTTAAAATTTTTTTCATAAATTTATTGCGAATTATTAATAAATATATTTTAAATTAAAAATATTAAATTAACTTATAAAAGGTTTAAATTTGACTATCTGCTGATTATTAACAGTTTTATGTTAAATTTCCACTTAATATTTTTGAATCGCCTAATTAAAAATACTTAAGATTTTTTAACTCAAGTAATTTAGTTAAAAAACTAATTTATATTTGGAAATGCTATAAATCAACCCGTAAAACAACTAAAAATTTATTAAAATGTCTCTAGGAATCTGGGAATTAATGCTTATTCTTGCAATTGTTTTTGTGCTTTTTGGTGCCGGAAAATTACCACAAGTAATGAATGATCTTGGAAAGGGAATAAAAAATCTTAAAAACGGCCTAAAAAACGAAGAAATTAAAAACAACCTCAACAAAGAAGAATCTTTCAAAAATCAAGCTCCAGAAAAAACATCTAGCGAAAATATTGATAAGAATCTATAAAATAATAATCGGCAATTTTAACAATTAGTGGATCAAAAAAAATTAATCAAAGCACAAGCTTTAGAAGATATTATAACCAGCTCTAATGAAGATAGAATAACCGTAAGAGACCTAGTAAATGCAATGGATTCCATAGGTTTTGGGCTAGTTATGCTAATATTTTCTTTTGGCATTACAGTACCACTACCACCACCATTTCCTAGCATAATATCTATTCCGCTGGTTTTATTTTCGATTCAAATGTTTTTAGGATATAAATCTCCTAAATTACCAAAAAAATTTTCTAACCTCACGGTTAAAAGACAAGTAGCTTCAACATTGGTACAGAAATCTTTATTTTATACTGGTAAAGCAGAAAAAATTCTTAAGCCCCGTCTTGAATTCATGTTTTGCCCTAATGGAGAAAGAGTTATAGGTCTTTTTATCTTGATATTTTCTTCTTTTATTTTACTGCCGATGCCTCTTTCGAATTTTATTCCCGGAGTTGGGATATTAATTATGTCGCTTGGCTTATTAAGCAAAGATGGAGTTGCATTAATTTGTGGAATCATAATTGGATTGATAGGAATCATAGTATCAACAACCTTAACTATTCTTGGCTTTGAATTTATGGCTAAAATCATTGAATATTGCAAAGAATTGTTCTTTTTAATTTAAAAAATATAAATATAAGTTGTATTTTACTGAAGTTAATTTTATATTTTGCCAAAAATTAAATAATGAATTAAAATAATAATTTACTAAATAAAAAACTAAAATATGCAAAATTTTGTTGGTCAAAATATCGATAATTCAAATAAATTGGGTTTAAATGAATATTCTCCAAATAAAAAAAATGCCGTTCTAATATTCTCAAACAAAGACTATCTAATCGGTTGCGGAATTGGAAAAACCGGAGTTACAACTGGTGAAATATGTTTTAATACCGCAATAACTGGATATCAAGAAATTCTTACCGACCCTTCATATTCTGGACAAATTATCAATTTTACCTTCCCGCATATTGGCAATGTTGGCACTAACAATAATGATATCGAGGGTAATTTTGCCAGAGCTTCAGGGTTAATAATTCGTGAAAATATTACAAACCCCTCGAATTATCGTTCACAAGAACATTTTAACCAATGGCTTGTTTCGCAAAATCTAATCGGCATTTGCGGAGTTGACACCAGATTAATTACAAAAATTATTCGTCAAAATGGGGCAAAAACCGTTGCAATTATTCATTTTTCCCACGATGAAGAAATTAATCAAGAATCAATTGCTAAAATTGCCAACCAAATAAATAATGTAACCGATCTCAAAGGTGTTGAGCTTGCGAGCGGAGCCAGCGAGAATAAACACTATAAATGGATTAATCAAGGAAAATGGAACCAAGAAAAAAATCAATTTCAAGAAAATCAATCATCCACAAAGTTTAAGGTAACTGCAATTGATTATGGCGCAAAATTAAATATACTTCGTTGCCTTACTGAATTTGGTTGCGATGTCGAAGTATTGCCCGCAAACTCTAAAATTGAAGATATTCTAAAAGCTAATCCCGACGGAGTGTTTCTTTCCAACGGTCCCGGCGATCCTTCTGAAACTTCAAAATACACCAGTTCAGTAATTCAAGAAATAATCAAAAGAAAAATTCCTCTTTTTGGAATTTGCTTAGGTCATCAACTGCTAGCAATTGCAATTGGTGCAAAAACCATTAAAATGAATCAAGGTCATCGCGGAGCTAATCACCCCGTGCAAAATCTTAAAACTAAACAAGTTGAAATTACCAGCCAAAATCATGGCTTTGCGGTAGAGGCAAGCACCTTACCTAGCAATGCCGAAATTACCCATATTTCACTTTTTGACGGCTCTGTTGAAGGTATAAAACTAAAAGATGCACCTGCTTTTTCTGTTCAATATCATCCAGAAAGCTCACCGGGACCAAGCGATAGCTACTACTTATTTCAAGATTTCATCAATTTAATGAAAGAAAGTAAAAATTTTCTTTAACAATTTTTAATTACAAATTAAATTTACCATCAATGAAGGATTTTTTACTAGAACTTACAACCGAAGAAATTCCTGCATTATTACAAAAAAATGCCGAAATAGACTTTGCCAATATTATCGAAGATTGCTTTACTAAAGAAGGCTTAAATCTTAATAAATTGCAAATTAAAACCTTTGCAACAGCTCAGAGAATTAGTTGCTATATCGATAATTTAGAAGAAGTCATTGAAGTAAATGTTGCGGGAAAAGTTGGACCAAAAATTAATGCTCATGAAATTGCTATTAATGGCTTTCTAAAAGCAAACAACATAGAATCGCTAGATAAATTAACAATAATTGAACATAATCAACAAAAATGTTATTTTATTAATCAATCGCAAAAAACTTTAAAAACTATTGATATCATTGAATCTTCGCTGACAATTATTTTGCAAAAAATGACAAATAGCTTTGCAAAGTCAATGAAATGGACCTACAAAACATTAGAAGGTTACGAGAATGCTAAATGGATAAGACCAGTTAGAAATATGTGTATTTTATTTGGTGAATATACTCCAAAATTTACTTTTTTTGGTATTTATGCAAATAATAAAATCTTTGCTCTTGATAAAACAACTCTAATCACTCTTTCTAATGCCAATCAATATCTACCAACATTAGAATCAAATCAAATTATTGCCAATTTTCATGACAGAAAAGCTTTTATTGTCAAAGAAGTACAAAAAATTAGCTCAAGCCTAGATCTAGAGCCAATAGACAATCCAGATTTTTCAAATCTTTATGATGAGGTTGCAGGGATGTGCGAATCACCTAATGGCTTAGTTGCAAAAATCGACGAAAAATTTTCTTATCTTCCCGATGAGGTTTTGATTCTTACTTTAAAATTAAATCAACGATATTTTTGCTTAAAAAAAAGCGACTCTTCTTTATCTCAAAATTTTATTTTTTTTAACAACATTAAAAAATCAGCATTCTTAAACAAAGAAAATCAAGAAAAAATAATTATAGATCATCAAAAGCTAGTAAAAGCTCGATTAAGCGATGCAAGTTTCTTTATTGAAGAAGACCTCAAAACCCCCTTCATTGAACGACAAGAATTATTAAAAAACATTGTTTTTCATCAAAAAGCAGGTTCGGTTTACAATAAAACCATTAGAATACACGAAATATCTAAATTTTTATCTCTTTTTATAAAAGGTTGCGATATCTCAAGCCTTAAGCAAGCATGCAATTTATGTAAAAACGACCTAACTACTAAATTAGTTGCGGAAATGCCAGAATTACAGGGCAAAATAGGTAGTTTTTATGCGATGAAACATGATTTTGATAAAAAAATATCCGCCTCAATATATGAACATTATTTGCCAAATGGTAATAGCGGAATTAATGCTGACATGCCCCAAACAGCACTTGGAACAGCAATATCAATAGCAGATAAAATCGATTCAATAACCACATTATTCTTAATTCAAGAAAAGCCCACTAGCTCTCGGGACCCTCTTGGAATCAGAAGAATGGCTCTTTCAATTATAAAAATTTGCTTTGATAAAAATATAGACTTGCCACTAAAAACACTAATTCAAAAGTCAATAAAAACCAATATTCTATTATTAAAAAATATTAGCAAAGAGCAAAGATTAGACTTTGAGACATTAAAAAATCAGACAATTCAAGAAGTGATAAAATTTTTTGGCGATAGGATAAAATTTTATCTAAAAGATCAAATGCTGTTTCGTATTGATATAATAAATTCAGTGATTGATGATTATTTCAATGAAAACTCAAAAACAA
>CAMDGT010000088.1 GCA_945898025.1 Rickettsia typhi
GTTTCTTCTTTACCAAGGCTTTTAGGGTTATCAAAACCAACATAAACACCAACAACTAAATCTGGAGAAAAGCCAACAAACCAAGAATCGTAAGAGTTGTTAGTGGTTCCAGTTTTTCCAGCTATTACTTTGCCAATTGATTTTGCACTTGCTGCCGTTCCCCTTTCAATAACCCCTTGCAACATCGAAGTAATTTGATAAGCGGTTGCAGAGTCGGTTATTTGTTCTCTATTATCTTCTAATTCAGGGGTTTTAATATTGCTACTCATTGCTCCACTTTCGTTAATTATGCATTCTGGACACTTTCTTTTATCTAGGCGATAAATAATTTTTCCATTTTTATCTTGCATTTTTTCTATCATCGAAGGTTTAATTAATTTTCCGCCATTCGCCATCATTGAATATGCAGTAACCATTCTTATTAGGCTAGTTTCAACTGAGCCAAGCGCTAAAGAATAAATTTTTTGTGGATTGTCGCTAACTCCGAATCTTTTTACCACTTCAGCAACCTTATCTAAGCCAACCGCATCAGCAACTTTAACAGTGGTCACATTTCTTGAGGTTTCTAACCCTGTTCTTAGAGTTGTTGGGCCGTAAAATTTATGAGAATAATTGGCTGGAGTATAAGGAGGCATTCCTATTCCTTGATCGAAAGAAGTTTCCTCGTCAATAATAATTGTGGCAGGATTCATGCCATTTTCAAGGGCAGCTATATAAGCAAAAGTTTTCATTGTTGAGCCGGGCTGTCTTAATGCTTGAGTAGCGCGATTAAATTGATTTGGTCCATCAACGTAGCCACCCATCATTGCTAGAACTCTTCCTGTATAGGGATCCATTGCAATAAAACCGCCATTAACTTCAGGTAGTTGTTTTAGTGTGTAGCGATCGTCTTTACTGTTCTTTTCAACAAAAATGACATCGCCAATTTTTAAAACATCGCCTATTTTTTTAACAGCCGGACCAACTCTATCTGCACTTATATGTTTTCTTGCCCATTTTAAAGAGGTGAAGTCGATGGTCCCAAGATTACCATTTTCAATGCCAATTGCAATATCTTTATTCATAGAAAGAACTATAGCCTTATTCCAAGTTGATTTATAAGGTTTATCTATTTCTATTTTTTTTAAGTTTTCTTGCCAATTGCCAGTAGTTTCAATGTTGTTTAATGGACCGCGATAACCATTTTTTTGGTCGTAATTCTCAATGCCAATATTAAAGAATTTTTCAGCAATCGTTTGTAGTTTTGCTTCAAGAGTTGTATTTACAACAATTCCACTTTCAAAAACATTATTGGAGCCATATAATTCAGTTAATTCTTTTTTTACACTGTCAGAAAAAAAATCTGCTTTAGTGATTTCTTTTTCTGATTTTATCTTAAGGCTAATTGGTTTCTCAGTTGCCTCTTTCCCCTGTTCCTCTTTAATAAAATTATTTTTTATCATTCTTTTGATTACCCAATCTCTTCTGATTTTTGCTTTTTCAATATTTTTTCGTGGATCAAGTTTTGAGGGAGCCTTTGGCAATGTTGCAAGCAAGGCATTTTCTTCAATTGTGAGGTCATTAATTGATTTATCGAAATAAACTTGTGCCGCCGCGGCAACCCCATAGGCTCCAGAGCCAAGATATATTTGATTTAGATATAGTTCAAGGATTTTATCTTTAGGAATCGCTTTGCTAATTTGTCTAGCGAGAATCACTTCTTTAATTTTTCTCTCAATAGTTCTTTCGTTGGTCAGTAAAAAGTTTTTTACTACTTGTTGAGTTATAGTTGAGGCACCGCCGAATTTTTCATCTCGTTTGAAAATAGAAAAAATATTTTGAATTGTGGCTCTAAAAATTGCATAGATATTAACTCCAGAATGCTCATAAAATTGATCATCTTCCGCCGCTAAAAATGCATTAATAAGGTTTTTAGGCATATTTTCAATTGCAACAAATATTCTTTTTTCTTTAGAAAATTCACTAATTAAAGTGCCATCTGAAGCATAAAGACGGGTTGTGATTATTGGATTATATTCTTTTAATTGTTGATAATCTGGTAGATTTTTGCTATATTTATTAAATAGACTAGCGATGATTAGTGTAAAAATCGCAATTATTATAATCGCTGTAATTGATGTAAATTTAATAATTTTTTTCATAAATATCTTGTTAAAAATTTTTATTTTTTGATTTCTTTGTTTCATCGCCAACAAATTCAGCTAAATTATTTTTTAGCGCGGAGTAGGAAAATCTTTGCTTGAGTCTGCTGTAGGCGCTTGCAATCATTTCATTGGTTTCTAGGCTATTAGAAATTAATTTATATACGGAATCCCTGATGCGATAATGTAAACTGGTGAGAGGCTCTCTGACTACTAGCTGACCCTCAATATTGTGTCGCAGAATTTCTAATGGCCCATCGCAACAAGTTGCAATTATTGGTTTTTTATATTTCATTGCTTCAAGAATAACTAACCCAAATGGCTCAGAAATTGAAGGTAAGATAAAAATATCAATTTCGTTAAAAAATTTCTTTTTATCTTCTATCCAACCAAGAAATTCAACCGCCTCAGGCTCAATATCAAGTTTCTTAATCAGGCTTTGGAGATAAGGAACGTAAGGACCAGACCCTGCAATCTTAAGAAGAAATCGATAATCTATAGCTTCTTGTCTTAGTAGATCTAGTGCTCTCACTACATGATCAAAGCCTTTGCTTTCATCAATCCTGCCAATTACACCTAGTGTTATGACTGGTTTTTTATCAAAATTAACAGGCTCAAAATAATCGCTAATATTTTCAACTTCAATTCCGTTATGCATAACAAAGCTACGATTTTCAGGTTGCCCCGCATCAATGGTGCGATAAAATATTTGTTTATTAATTGAAAATATAAGGTCGCAACCAATTGATCTTTTGATATTATTGCTATGATTTACTGCTATTTGGAAAATCTTTCTTTGTTTGATTCTTTTAATTGCCTTGCGACATAATTGAGTAGATCTGCCAGCATGCGAGAAAACAACATCGGCATCAAATTGATTAAAAATATTTTTTAAATTTTTTATTGCTAGAAGATCAATATAGCCAAAATTATTTTTAATTTTTATAATCTTAACTCCAATTTCTGAAATTTTATCGATATAAGGGGCATCTTCCCTAACTATTGCAATTACTTGATGTCCTAATTGATGAAGCAATAAAGAGTAGTCGTAAAAAGCTTGTTCTAAGCCGCCATTTCTATTGGTCAGTAAAATATTAACGATATTCATTGAGTTTGCGATGAATTTTATTGATAAAGCATTATTTTTGTAAAAATTAATTTATGGTGCTTATTTTATAATTGTTAAAAATTGCAAATATGTTGTTTGATTAAAAAAATCTTTTAAATTAAGTTAACTATTATTTTATTTGCTAGTTAATCCATTGCAATAGTTTTTCTTAAATTTTAATACTCATGACTAAACATTCTTCATCTTTTAAAAATATTTTTGAATATTTACCGCTTATTATTTTTTTTATAATCTACAAAACTCAACATTCGATATATCTTGCAACAATTGCATTGATTATTGCTACAATTATCTCTTCAGCAATAATATTTTTTACTAGCAAGAAATTGCCCATCATTTCTTTGTTTTCTGCCTTTATCGTTGCTATTTTTGGAGGTCTTACCATTATTTTTGATAATGATATTTTTATTAAATTAAAGCCGACAATTATTAATTTAATATTTGCAACTATATTGATTTATGGGCATCTCACTAAAAAGCCTTTACTTTCTTACTTGCTTGGTGAGCAAATAAAGCTATCAGATGAGGCTTGGATAAAGCTTTCTCAAAGGTTTAGTGTCTTTTTTATTTTTCTCGCTCTATTAAATGAAGTTATCTGGCGAAATTTTTCCACCGAATTTTGGGTTAATTTTAAAGTATTTGGCATGATGACTATATCTTTTATTTTTACTATTTCGCAGGCTAGTTTTATAATGTCAGAAAATAAAAAAATAACTAAGTAATGATCAATAATTTACAAGAAATTATCAATAAAATAAAATTTGACAATAAAGGTTTGGTGCCAGCAATTGCACAAGAGACTACAACTAAAAAAATTTTAATGATGGCTTGGATGAGTAAGGAAAGTTTAGAAGCGACTGTAAATAGCGGTTTAGCAACTTATTTTTCAAGATCAAGAAATGAGATATGGCAAAAAGGAGCAACTTCTGGCAATTATCAAAAAGTTATAAGAATAGAAGCGGATTGTGATTTTGATTGTTTGTTAATTACTGTAGAGCAAGTTGGAAATGCTTGTCATACAGGGGAATATAGCTGTTTCTTTAGACAAATAAAATAATCTTTTAAAGTAATTTAAAAAGAATTATTGATATATTTCTATTCATCATCAATTACTTGTTCAACTGCAATAATTTCAGGAACATAATGTTTTAACATTTGTTCAACCCCGCTTTTAAGTGTAATGGTTGAGCTAGGACAACCAGAGCAAGAGCCTTTTAAAATTAGCTTTACAATTCCATCTTCAAAACTATGAAAAATTATATCGCCTCCATCCATTGCCACTGCTGGTCTAACTTTAATATCTAGTAATTCTTTAATTTGCTTTACTATTTCGCTATCGTTTTCATTGATTGAATTGGAATTGTTACTATCGTTGGCAGCATCGGCAAAAATAATTGGTTTATTACCAACAATGAAATCAATTATGGTGGCAATAATCTCGGTTTTAATTGTTTTCCAATCTGTGTCGTCGTTTTTAGTGATGGTTATAAAATCTTTAGCAATAAATATTGATTCTATTGCTTTTATTTCAAATAGCTGTAATGCCAAGGGAGATTTACTAACAGCTTGTTGTTGATTTTTGAATTCAAAATTTCCTGCTTCAGTTATGATATGCCCATCTGCAATAAATTTTAAAGTTGCAGGGTTCGGAGTTTGTTCGGTTTGAATAAACATAAAGTTTTATTTTAGTTATTATTAAATAATAAATTTATTTATTATCTGACCATAAATATAAGGCATTTCAACATTTTATCAAGAAGTTATTTATTCTTTTGCAATTTTTATTTCTTTCTCTCCTTCTAAACTATTTAATGCACCTGAAAAGTCATCCAATAGTTGACTATACATCATTTTATCGCGATTTTTTTTAAGTAAATTCTCGCTATTTGT
The DNA here is from genome assembly GCA_945898025.1 of Rickettsia typhi. GTDB lineage: Bacteria > Pseudomonadota > Alphaproteobacteria > Rickettsiales > UBA1997 > JAJTDS01. The sequence continues at coordinate 5,161 of CAMDGT010000088.1, forward strand.
TGCAATTTGATTATTGGCAAAGTAATTATTTGCGAATTCTATAAAATCTGAGGTGGCTTGTTTCATTGGTTGATTGCGATTTATCATAAAGCAAAAAGGAATATTGTCAAAAATATTTTTTAAAGATTTACAAGTAAAGTCATCTGCAAATAATTTTGAATTTATTTTGCAATCAATAGTAGCTAAATTTTTGTTATTACTAATCAAAGACTTTATGGCTTCGATATTTGAATTTTCAAGTTCAATACTAAATTTCTTATTATCGCCTTTTAAATATTGTGAAATCAATTGATTCTCTAGATCGTCATTTTTTATTTTAATAATATCAAGATTTTCTAGCTTTCTAATTGAGGTAATTTCAGCATCATTGATGTTACTATTATTTTATTGACTATTAATATTGGCTCAAAGCTCGCAGAATCAATGTAATTTCATAAAATTGCTTGCCTTCATCAAGTTAAGGTTAGGGGTTTAGAAGATCTGTTTAATAGGGT
>CAMDGT010000089.1 GCA_945898025.1 Rickettsia typhi
TAATGAACTAGTTGCAGAAAAATATACGATAAATAAGATAGAAGAAGTTTTAGAAAATAAGTATAAACAAAACGATTTATTTGATGATGAAAAATAAATCTAATAAAAATAACCCAAAGAATCTCAGTGTGATATTTTTAAGGAAAAATCACGAACTCTGAATGCAAAGAGAAATTCAACCTTAAAAAGCCGTGAAAATTTTATTGAATTTCTAGGGTTTTAGAGCAAAGATTTTTTATAATTGCGATATCGTGAGAAATTAGAATGTAAGTGGTGTCTCGATGTTGTTGAACTTTTTTCAACAATTCAATAATGATAATTTGATTAGTAAAATCAAGGGCTGAGGTTGGTTCGTCTAAAATAATAATTTTTGGTTCAATAATTAAAGATCTAGCAATTGCAACCCTTTGTCTTTGCCCTCCAGATAATTGATGTGGATATTTTTCTAATAAATCAAGAGATAAATTAACTTCCTTCAAAATATTAGTGATTTTTTCTTTGATAGTAATCTTTGAGTCAAGGGCATAGTGTATTTCTAATCCTTCCGCCATAATATCAAAAATTTTTAGACGAGGGCTGAGGCTAGAGAAAGGGTCTTGAAAGACAATTTGTAAATTCTTTCTTAATTCTAGGGTTTTTTGGCGAGATTTTTTGGCGGTATGCCAATTGGATATTTCCCCTTCATCATTAAAAAAATTCACTACTCCCGTAGATTCAGTTAAGTTAAGCATCGCTAATGCGAGGCTGGTTTTCCCGATGCCACTCTTGCCAATAATTGCAAGGTTTTGTTTTTGATATAAATTAAAACTAATGCCTTTATTTTTAATATTCTTCTTGATTTGATAATTAGCGATAAGATTATCAATCTCAAATATTTTTTTCTTCCCGCCTTCTTCTGATTGATTGCAGTAGATAATTTCTTTTTGTTTTTTATATTCTAAATAATTTTGATAAAGCCTAGATTTATATGGTTCAATTAGTTTTTTATCTTCCAATACAAATATTTTATCGGCATAATTTTCTACATTCTCAAGATTATGAGTGATAAGCAAAATGGCAGTCTGCCACTCTTTTGCTATTTTTTGAAATAATTTTAATATTTCTTGTTTGGTAGACGGGTCAAGTGCTGTGGTTGGCTCATCCGCAATAATTAGTTTTGGTTTATTGGCAATTGCAATTGCTATCATGATTCTTTGCTTCTGGCCTCCTGAAAATTGGTGCGGATAATCATTTAACCTTGATTCAATTGATTCCAATTCAACCATTTTTAAGATTGATTTAATTTGCAGATTCAGTTCTTTTTTACTAATATTTGATTTATGAATAATTATAGATTCTTCTATTTGCGAACCAATTGAGTGTAGAGGGTTTAAGGCTCCCGATGGATCTTGAAAAATAATGGCTATTTTATTGCCTCTAAAGCCTTCTATTTGTTGATATTGTGAAAATCTTTCGGCAAAATTTTGATAATGATGATTTTGATTAGAAATTATCATTTTTTCTTGAAAAAATATTTCTCCAGATATATTGGCATTACTCGGGACTAGCCCTGCAATTGCAAAGGCTAGAGATGATTTTCCACAACCGCTATCGCCAATTAATGCACTAATTTTATTTTCTTCTAATGAAAAAGAAATATTTTCAAAAATTACTTGATAATTTTTGTTGTTTTTCTGCAAGAATGATAAAGTTAAATTTTTAACTTCTAAGAGCGAGGCTTTATTATCTAAGATTGGCACTAATTAGATAGCAGTTTAATTTATATTTTTTTTAACAAGAAATCATGTTCGAATCGCACTTTCTTTAGATTCTGATATTTATCTTCAACACTTCTAAAACCTAAAGCGCAGGCGCAGATAGTAGCATATTTGCTGTTGCTTATACCAAGAACCTCATCATATTTTTCGGGGTTAATACCTTCAATTGGACAGCTATCAATATCAAGAAGAGAGGCTGTTGTCATTAAATTTCCAAGAGCAATATAAGATTGTTTTGCTGCCCAGTCAAAAATATCTTTATGGCTAGAAATTAAATTATCAATCATCATTTTTTTATATTCTGCAAGATTGGATTCTGGAATGGAGCGAGTTTTAGCGGTTAATTTGATGAAATTATCAATATATTCTTCGTCAATATTTTTAAGAGCGGTGAAAACAATTAAATGGGAGCATTGTTCAATTTGGGGTTGATTCCATGAATGTGGAGTTAATAATTTTTTAGTTTCGGTATTTTCAACTAATAAAAATTGATATGGCTGTAACCCAAATGATGAAGGGCTCATAATCATTGATTTTTCTAGGGTTTCCCAGTCTTCACGATTGATTTTTTTATTAAAATCGAAAATTTTAGTGGCATATCTCCAATTCATTGCATCGATTATTTTTTGCTTAAATTGCTGTGTATTTTCTTTCATTATTTAAATAATAGTTGAAATTGTTAATTGTAGCCACTAGAGTGATTGGTGCTAATCCGAGAAATTATTCTTTGTTGCTTTATTTATGAGTTGCAATTTTATTATGCAATAATCTTAATCAAAAGTTATTTTGCAACCAAATTTATGAATAAAACATCCGAACAAAATAAGGCAAATAATGGTCAAGCTCTTAATAAGATAAATCAAGAAGAAGATAATCAAATTCATAGTGCGGAAGAGGTTAATTTGTTGATGAAAAAAGAAGAAGAAGTAAATAAAATTACCAAAAAAGCAGAGGAATCTAGCAAAAAAGCAGAAGATGCTGATGATCAAAGATTTATTGATAAAAGAGAAAATAAAAACGATGAAAAACAACAAGAAGGCGATGAAAATGATAAAAAACAAGAAAATCAAGGGGGGGGCGGTTTTTTTAAAAAAATAAAAAATTTAATTTTTCCTAAACAAAATCAAGTTAGAACTCTTGATAATGAAGTTGGGGGGCTAGAGCAGGAAGAAGATAAGGGTATTTCAAATAAAGATGTTTGGGATGATAGGTCGGAAGAGGTTGATAAAATGGGGTCTACCGATACTTTTAACACTACTGGCATGAGATCTGTTGTATGGAATGCAAAAAAAAATCGCTTGAAGGCAATAAAAAATGCCAAACAAAATGCTAATAATGCAGTTGATGCTCTTGAGGGAGTCAAGGGGAAGCCTAATCAGCAATCAGAGCGACCAATAACGAGAATGCCTTTAATTTATAATAGTGCTAAAATGCCTCAAATTGATAATCGGGAGAATAAAAGTTTGTTGGAAAAATTAAAAACACTAGAACAAGATAAAAGCACTGCTCATAGCGATAAATTTGGAGGAAATAAGGGTGATGGCGGTCGAGGTCGATAATGATGAATATTTTAACATTAAAATTCAGGTAATATCTTAATGCAAAAAATTGCTAATTTAAAAGATTATATTAAATCGCTGGTCGAAGAATCAAGCCCGCATCTGCAAAAACAAAGAGAAGAGCGAGTTATTTATCAATTTAATATTGATGATATTAATCAGGTGGAAATTTCTGCAATTGAACAAGATTCAAGAATGGTGAAAGATAAATCGGCATTTTTTTGTTTAATTGAAGATGAGAAAAAGGCAACTTTATATATTAATCAAGCCCTACAAAATGGTGCATCTGTGGTAGTTGCAAATTTTGATAAAATTTCTTATAATTTTCAAGAATCAATAATTATTAATAAAAATCCAATTATCTTTATTAATGCTGTTAAGCCCTTTAATTTACTGGTTTCATTCTTAAAAAGCCTTTACTCTCCACTGCCAAAAAATATTTATGCAATTACTGGCACTAACGGCAAAACCTCAACCGCTGAATTTATTAGACAAATATTTGAGATAGTTGCGATTAAATCGGCTTCAATTGGAACATTAGGAGTAAAAACAAATAATCAAGATCTTGATAATAAATTTATAAACTCTTCTCTTACTACTCCCGACATTGTTTCTTTATATAAAAATTTAGCAATATTAAAGAAAAATCAAATTGATGATGTGGCGATTGAAGTTAGCTCAATTGGCTTAGAGCAACAAAGAATAGCGGGAATTCCGCTTGCAATTGGCTTATTTACGAATTTTACCCAAGATCATCTAGATTATCATCAATCGATGGAGGCTTATTTTTCTAGTAAAATGATGCTTTTTACTGAATATTTAACAGATAATGGAATTGCAATATTAAATAGCGATATTCCTGAATTTGTTGATATTGCAAGAATTTGTAAGCAAAATCATATTAAAATTGTTGAATTTGGTCTTAAAGCTCAAGAGGGCATCGATAATGTTCGGATTGATAAAAATATTTTAGTTAATCAAAAGCAAAATATTTCATTTTTAATTAATGGCAAAGAATATAATGCAATTATTGATATTATTGGCGATTTTCAACTAATGAATCTTGCGGGAGCAATTTCGGCGATTAATGGATGCCATCATTTTAATCAAGAAAAATTACAAGAAATTTTTGATAAGTTGAGCTATTTATGTGGTGTATCTGGAAGAATGCAAAGAGTTGTAAAATTTGCGGATAATTGCTGTGTTTTTATTGATTATGCCCATACTCCCGATGCCTTATATAAAAGCCTTGATCTTATAAAATCAATTAAAAATAAAGGCAAAATAATTGTTTTATTTGGTTGCGGAGGTGATCGTGATAAAACCAAAAGACCAATTATGGGTAGAATTGCTTCTGAAATGGCCGATATTGCAATTATTACCGATGATAATCCGAGGTTAGAAAATGCTGATTCGATAAGAAAAGATATTGCAAAAGGAGTTGAAAATAAAAATTTTATTGAAATTTCTAACCGTGAGGAAGCAATTAAGAAAGCGATTAAAATGATGAATTCTAATGATATTTTGCTAATTGCAGGAAAGGGTCATGAAAAATATCAAATTATTGGCAGTGAAAAATTAGAATTTGATGAAGAGAAAATTATCTTAACGGCAATAAAACATTTAAAATGAGCACTTTAAATGAATTTCTTCTTTAAAAATCAAGAATTATTAACTAATCAAAATAATGCTATCTCAATTAAGGAGCGAGCTTTTATGTTTGGTGACGGCTTATTTGAAAGCTGTAAAATTTATAATGGCAAGATCTATAATTTTAACGAGCATTTATCAAGGCTTAATAGAGGGCTTAAGGCCCTAAAAATAAATTTCCCCACCGCTAACCTAGAAAAACAATGTTTGCATTTAATCAATAAAAATCAAATAAATGAAGGAATATTAAGAATATCAATTAGTAGGGGTCAGGGCAGTTTAGGGTATTTACCGCTTGATGATATAGAGCCGTTATTGATAATTGAAACCAAAGAGCCGATTAACATTAAAGAAAAAGAAGTTAATTTAGCGATTAGTAAGGCTAAGACAATTCCTGCAGTTAGTTTTCCGGTTAATTGCAAAACTATGCAAGGAGTCTCCTACATAATAAATAAAATAACCGCTAAAGAAAAAGGTTTTTTTGATTTAATTATGTTATCGCAAAAAAACTTTATTGCCGAAACCTCAAGTGCAAACATCTTCTGGATAAAGAAAAACACTATCTTCACTCC
>CAMDGT010000090.1 GCA_945898025.1 Rickettsia typhi
ATAAAAAAAGAAACCGTTACTGTGGAGCGAATTATAGACATTTATAGCCAAATTCTATTGAAATATAGACTTTAAACGACTCAAAACCACAACAAAAATTGCAATATCAAAATTATGATAAAGTTTCAATTCCATAATAAAGTTATCAAATTTTTCAATTTCTGCTTGATGCGCCGTTGTCCAACTATCAATCAATTGAGCAATATTGCTATTTTTATTGATATCTTGCTTCTTAGGTGACTTATTTTCAAAATCTTCAATGATTTTTTTAGTAATCTTAATTTGATAAAAATAAAGCTCTTCAATTAGAGTTTTGCAAGAAAGCTTGTGCCAATTATTTTCTGAAGATATTTCTGAAAGCTTGAGTCGCAACCATTTTAAAGAAAATCTTTCGCCAATTGCAAAATATATTTTTGCAACCGTAGCTAAATCAAACTTAGACTGCCTATCAATTTCAGCAATTTCTAGAGCTGAAGCGAGATAATTAATTGAAGCAAATTTAAAAGCTAATTTTTTATCGATATTTTGGGAACTTAATTTTTCTACTTTACTATCAAAAGATTCTATTGCAGATTTAGCAAGGGCGGAAAGCAGTATTGAAGAAAAATTATTGGCGATATCTTTAAATTTTTCAATATCCTGAATTAAGCATTGAGAGCGATGGTTTTTCAATAGCCACATTACAGATCTCTCAAGTAATTTATTGGTTGAAAGAAACATTTCTGCTTGCAAATCAAAGGAAGCTTTTCCATCGAGGGATTCTATTTCCTGCCAAAAAGATTTTAAATCAAATGAATCGGTAGCAATAACTATATTTCTTACAACATCACTAATTGAGAAACCAGTGTCTTGAGCAATTTTACCAACAAAAATAATGCCGATTTTATTAACAATAAAGTTAGTAATTTGAGTGGCGATTATTTCTCTTTTTAATTGATGAGATTTAATTTCTTCAGAGAATTTTTTCTGCATTAACTTAGGAAAATAAGACACTAATTCTTGCTCAAAATATTTATCATTTATCAACTTTGATTGCAACAGGCTGTTGTAAATCTCCATTTTGCTGTAAGCAAGCATTACCGATAATTCAGGCCTTGTTAACCCTTGTTGATTGGCAATTCTTTTGTCAATTTCTTTTTTACTTGGCAAAAATTCAATAGCTCGATTGAGTAATCCTGATTTTTCAAGTCTTTCTAAAAATTGAGAATAATCTGCAAGAACTGAAGAACCTTGATAGCTAGCAATTGATATAGCTTGTGTTTGCAGGCGATTATCCATTAAAACAAGCTCTGCAACATCATCTGTCATATCTTCAAGAATTTTATTTCTCTGTTTTAAGGTGATTTTTTGGCTTTGCATAGCCTGAGTAAGGGCAATTTTGATATTTACTTCATGATCTGAGCAATCAACACCAGCAGAATTATCCATTGCATCGGTATTTACTCTGCCGCCATTTAAAGCAAATGCAATTCTTGCTTTTTGAGTAAAGCCAAGATTTCCGCCCTCGCCCACAACTTTACTTCCTATTTCATCAGCATTTATTCTCACCGCTTCATTGCTACGGTCTCCAACATCTAGATGACTCTCTTCATTAGCTTTGAAATAGGTTCCAATTCCTCCATTCCATAATAAGTCAGCAGGAGCCTTTAACATCGCCTTAATTAATTCATTTGGCGAAACTTCATCAACAGCAATATCTAAAGATTTTTTTATTTCTGGAGATAATTTGATAATTTTAGCAGTTCTTTCAAAAATACCGCCTCCCTTGGAGATAAGCTCTTGATTATAATCAGTCCAATTGGAACGAGGCAAATTAAACATTCTAACCCTTTCAGCAAAAGATTTTTTTGCATCGGGGTCGGGGTCACAAAAAATATGCAAATGATTAAATGCTCCTATCAAGCGAATATGAGAAGAAAGCATCATACCATTACCAAACACATCTCCGCTTAAATCTCCGATTCCTATGGCTGTAAAATCTTGTTTTTGGGTATCGATTCCCATTTCACGAAAATGCCTCATTACAGATATCCAAGCACCTTTGGCAGTAATTCCCATTTTTTTATGATCATAGCCAACCGAACCACCAGATGCAAAAGCATCGCCCAGCCAAAATTTATATTCTTCAGAAATTGAATTTGCGATATCTGAAAATGTTGCCGTACCTTTATCGGCAGCAACTACGAGATAAGGGTCTTGCCGATCATAAATTATAGTGTTTTGCGGATGTATTATTTTTCCGTTAACAATGTTGTCAGTAATATCAAGCATTCCTCTTAAAAAAGTTTGATAAGCAACTATTCCATCTTTTAAAATTTGCTCACGGGTTAAACCTATTATAGACTTTTTAACCACAAAACCACCCTTAGAACCAACAGGAACAATAACCGCATTTTTAGTATTTTGAGCCTTAACTAAACCAAGAACTTCAGTACGAAAATCTTCATGACGATCTGACCAACGAAGACCACCTCTTGCAACCTTTCCTCCTCTTAAATGAACGCCTTCCATGGTTGCAGAATAAACAAAAATTTCTGCAAATGGTAGTGGCAAAGGCAATTTAGGAATTTTATGACAATCCAACTTAAAAGAAATATAATCTTTAGGCTTTTTATTGCTATTTAATTGACAATAATTAGTTCGTAGAGTAGCGAGAATAACTGCTAAAAATTGACGAATAATGGAATCGTCAATCGCATCTTTAACATTATTTAAATTATCATAAATTTGTTTAGATAATTTATCAATTTTTAATAATCTTTGCGTTTGGCTATTTTTTGAACTAAGAGCAAATTTAATATGAAATAAATCAATTAATAATTTTGTAATATCAAGGTTTCTTACCAATATATCAGCAATATATTGCTGACTGTAGCGAAAACCTGCTTGATAAATATATTTAGTATAAGCTCTTAAGATTCTAACTTCTTGCCAATTAAATTCGGCATCAATAATAAGGCGGTTTAACAAGCCAACATTTGCATTTCCTAACCAGATAAGATCAATAGCCTGTTCAAAATTTTCTTTGACTTTTGGCGATAGACCGCCTTTTAAACCATCCAGCTTAATCTGAAAATGATTAAGCCAAATTGAGTTATTTAGGTTATTGTCTTGATTTATAGCATTTATGTTATAGGTGCTTTCTTTGATTACTTGAAAACCAAAACTCTCAAGAATAGGCATTAAATCTGATAATATAAGCTCTTTTTCTAGAGAATAAATTTTTAGATCGCAATATTTATCATTTTCAACGGCAGAAATTTGATAAAGATTAAATATTACTTTATTGTTGGCGATTGCTAATTCAATGTTTTCGATGTCTTTTACTGCATCTTCAGCACTAAAACGATTGCTATAGCTTATTGAGAAAGAATTTTTATATTTTGTTAAAATTTTAAATTTCTGCTCAGCGCAAAAATATTGATTTATTGCCTCTTGAAGATCGTCGCTCCAAGGGCGAGTCATTTTTTCAATTACCTTTTCAACTTCTAATTCATTGTTTTTTATTAAGCCATTATTAGTGCGAATAATAACATGATATCTTACTAATCTTGATTCAGTTATTTCAAGAAATGAATCAGCAAACTCACCTTGATATATCTCAACTAAATAATTTTTGATATAATCTCGCATCGAAGAGTTGGTTCTTTCTCTCGGCATATAAATTAAACAACTCACAAAACGATTAAATTTATCGTGACGGGCAAAAAATTTAACTTGGGAACGACCACAAATTGCCACAATTCCGGTAGAAATTCTTAATAAATCCACTACATCGATTTGAAATAATTCATCTCTTGGATAAGATTCAACTATAGAAAGAAGCTCTTTGTGGTTATGGCTTCCTGTTATAAATCCAGAATCTTTAATTACTTGAGAAATTTTATATCTTACCAATGGAATTGAGGAAGAGGCTTGATTATATGCCATTGATGTAAATAAACCAACAAAGCGATATTCTCCTACGACTTCTCCCGATTGATTAAATTTTTGAATTCTAATTCTTTCTGCATTAGTGACACGATGAACTCTTGAGCGATAGCGAGATTTTAATATCTCGATAACATAAGGATTTTTAACCGAATTATCAACTTCTGCTGTTGATAAATTAGCAACTAAAGGCCTTAACTCTTCGTATTTTGAATTAAAGACCCCTAAATTTGCCTCTTTTACTTCAACCAGAACAAATTCCCCTGTTTTTTGCTTTTTAATATTAAACTCTCTACTACCTAGAAAAATAAAGTTTCCTTCGTTGATCCAAGAAATAAAATTTTGTATTTCTTGATAATCTTTTTGTGTAAATTTTTTTAATTTAGAGCTGGCAAAGTTTTTCTGCAATGACACAACCTCTTCTTGTGCTTTTTTAGAAGTTTCAACCATCAATTTCCAGTCTTGCACCACCAAATTCACTGTCTCAACAATTTTAAAAATATTGTTTTTAAGGATTTCTAAATCTATTTCTGAAGACATTCTTTCAATATGCATCTGAATTACAGATTCTTGTGACAAAGATTTGTTTTTTGAATGGTTGATATTTAGGCTTTCAGTTAATATTTTTGTTGCTTGCTTTGATTTTCTTTCAACCAAATAGATAGGGTGGATAATATTTTTGATTTTAATGCCGATATTATCAAGATGAGCAACCACTGAATCAACTAAAAATGGCATATCCAGATTTACTAGATCAATAATTGTTAACGAGCAATTGAGCCCCTCGCTTTCCTTAGTTGGATTGTATATATTTATTGACGGTCTTGAGGTGTCTTTTTTGTAGAAAAAGTTAAAACTTGATAAAGCCAAGAAATAGAGATCTTGCGGTTTATAATTAACGAAATCAGAGCCTTGATTTTGTGAATAAAATATTTTTACAAAGTCAAAAAAAATCGATTGTTGATTTTTATTTTTCTTGGCAATTTCTAATATTTCATCAATTAATTTTGTAATTTTTTGCATTTTGATTATATTTTATTTTTTCACAAAAATAACAACTATTTGCATTCCCTCTAATTTAGGATTAGATTCAACTTTTGCAAATATAGATGCCTTCTCAATGATTTCTGACATCATTGCTTTTGCTATTTCTATATGACTGATTTCTCTTCCCTTCATTCTGATTGAAAGGCGAACTTTATTACCTTTTGCAACAAATTTTTCTGTTTGTTTAATTTTTAAGTCGCAATCTGCTTTACCTATATTGAAAGACATTTTTACTTCTTTAGTTTCTACAACTTTTTGCTTCTTTTTAGCATCGGAAGCTTTTTTTTGTATCTCATACCTCATTTTTCCAAAATTGGCTATTTTACAAACTGGAGGCTCAACATTGGGGGAAACTTCTACCAAATCAAGATTAGAAGATTGAGCAAGTTTTATTGCTTCATGAGTATCGATTACTCCAATCATCTTGCCTTCTTGATCGATTAATCTGACTTTTCTTGCATCAATTTGCTCATTTACTCTGAACGATTTGTCGAAATTATTATTGCTGTTAAAAGCTGATTTATCGTT
>CAMDGT010000091.1 GCA_945898025.1 Rickettsia typhi
CGCTCACTGCAGAACAAAAAGCTTCAAACACCGAAAAATCTAGAATCATATCAAGGGATGAAATCATCTTTAGTGCCCCAAGCTCACATGGTTCAACACTTCGTTCTAACAATCGAAATGATGAATCTGGTCTACAATATAATCCTTCTAGAGATTCGTCTGGGGATCCATCTAGGACAACTCAATTAAACGAGATGGGATATCTACCGTCCGGCGACTACCTAAAACACAAAAACCACAACCAAAATTCATAAAAAACTTAAAAAACCTTGGCAAATTTACTTTGACTTTAATTTATTATTTTTTATTCTTCTTAGCTTGTTGTTAAAGCTTAATTAATCAATGTTTAAAAATAATAATTTGATTTCAATTTCACAAATATAATTATGAGCACTACAAATTTTCAATTAATATATGATGGTAAAGCTTTAGAAAATCACGAAATTAATCCTCGCGATTTATCTATTGCATTAAATGCAATTAATGATCTATTTACAAATGCAGATAGAATTGTTAACAAAGGAAAAACAAAAGCAGAGATAAAAGTAAAAGCAAGCTTTGAGACTGGGTGTTTTAAAATTAATTTTTCCAGCTCTCAATCTATTTTAGAACAAACAAGAGGCTTGTTTATATCGGACGAAGTTGTTGCAATTCTCAATGCCGGTGAATTATTGGGTTTAATATTTGGCACCGCAACAGGGCTTATTTGTTTAATTAAATTCCTCAAAGGGAAAAAGCCCGATAAAATTCAAGAAAATGAAGATAAATTTTTTTCTATTTGGAAAGATGGCAAAACTCTTAAATTTGAGAAAGAAGTAATGGAATTATACAAAGATTATAAATTAAGAAAAAGTTTTGAAGATCTGGTCTCTCCATTAATTAAAGATGGAATATATGATTTGTCAATAAAAGAATATGGCAAAGAAGATTATTTATGTCAAATAACAAAAGATGAAAAAGATTGGTTTTTATGTCCTGATAGTAAAGAAGAAGAAATAGACCAACCAAAAGTATTTGAAACCTATATTAGCATTATAAATTTATCTTTTAAAGAAGGAAATAAATGGTTTGTAAATGACGGAAATGAAAGTTTTTATATTATTGTTGAAGACAAAAATTTTCTAAAAAGAATAGATGACTCAATGGTAAAATTCTCAAAGGAAGATCTATTAAAAATAAAAATTCGAAAAGTACAATTTTATAATTTTGACAAAAAAAGCTTAAGAAGCGAATATTTTGTAGAAAAAGTTTTAGAACATAAGACACCAAGTAGAACAGCTGATTTATTTGATAATATATAATCGTTTTAACCTTGGCAAATTTACTTTGACTTTAATTTATTATTTTTTATTCTTCTTAGCTTGTTGTTAAAGCTTAATTAATCAATGTTTAAAACCATGTCTAAAAATAAGAATTCAATCAAAAAATCTTCATCCCCTAAAATGTCGCCTAAAAAAATTCCTAGCTCTAAAAAAACTGAGTCAAAAAATATATCTCAAAAAACTAACAAAGAACTTGAGGCGCTTCAGTTCCATCAAATGAATCAACCGGGAAAAGTTGCAATGCATGCAACCAAACCCCTTAACACCCAAAGAGATTTATCCCTTGCCTATTCTCCCGGAGTAGCTGTTCCTTGTCTTGAAATTGCTAAAAATCCTGAGCTTGCTTATGATTATACCGCCAAAGGTAACTATGTTGCCGTTATATCCAACGGCACTGCAGTTCTTGGGCTTGGTGATCTTGGTGCAATTGCCAGCAAACCGGTTATGGAAGGAAAATCAGTTTTATTTAAAAGATTTGCCGATATCGATTCCGTTGACATAGAAGTTGACACTAGAGATACCGAAGAATTTATCAATGCCGTTAAGTATCTTGGGCCAACTTGGGGCGGAATCAATCTTGAAGATATCAAAGCGCCAGAATGTTTTATTATTGAAAGTCGTCTGCGAGAAATTATGAATATCCCCGTTTTTCACGATGATCAACACGGTACGGCGATTATCTCTGCCGCGGGAATCATAAACGCCCTTCATTTATCTGGCAAAAAATTTTCACAAATTAAAGTGGTGGTAAATGGTGCCGGAGCCGCAGGAATTGCCTGTTTAGAGCTTTTAAAGGCAATGGGCTTACCAAACGAAAATGCTATTTTATGCGATACAAAAGGCACTATCTATAAAGGCAGAACAGAAGGGATGAACCAATGGAAAAGTGCTCATGCAGTCAACACTAAAGCTCGCACTCTAACTGAAGCAATGCAAGGGGCGGATGTTTTTCTCGGCCTTTCAGTTAAAGGAGCGGTTACTCCAGAAATGGTAAAAGCAATGGCTAAAAATCCAGTGATTTTTGCAATGGCAAACCCTGATCCAGAAATTACTCCTGAAGAAGTTCATAAAATCAGAAATGATGCTATAGTTGCAACTGGTAGAAGCGATTATGAAAATCAAGTTAATAATGTTATGGGCTTTCCTTACATATTTCGCGGTGCCCTAGATGTCAGAGCTTCAACCATAAATGAAGAAATGAAAATAGCCGCAGCTAAAGCAATAGCAGAATTAGCTAGAGAACATGTTCCTGCTGAGGTTATTAAGGCCTATGATGGTCGTCAAATGGCTTTTGGCCCTAAATACATAATACCAACCCCTTTTGACCCTCGCCTTATCTATGTTGTGCCTATGGCAGTAGCAAGAGCAGCGGTTGAAAGCGGGGTAGCAAGAAAAAAAATTACCGACTGGGATGCCTATAAAAAACAACTTCAAGCTAGAAGAGACCCTACAGTCAATAGCATGAGCTTTATTTTTGAAAAATTAGAAAAAAACCCAAAAAACATTATTTTTGCCGAGGGTGAACAAAGCGAAATCATAAGAGTTGCCTCAATGTGGCGAGATAACGGCTACGGAAAACCAATATTGATTGGAAAAGAAAAGGTAATTCTTGATAAAATGAAAGAAGCGAATATTAAAAAAGATGGTATCGAAATTTATAATGCCTCAATTTCACAGGAAAACAAAAAATTCACCGATTATCTTTATAAAAAACTACAAAGAAACGGAGTTCTAAGATCTGATTGCGAAAGAATTATAAAACATGACCGTAATATTTTTGCAGCTTCAATGCTTGCTTGTGGTCACGGCGATGCATTAGTTACTGGTCTAACTCGTGGCTACAGTAAATCTCTAAACGATATTTGGCAAGTAATAAAAAATAAAAAAGACCATATAGTCCAAGGAATATCAATGATTATATCTCATGGAAAAACCATTTTCATTGCAGATACAGCCTGTTCAGAACTTTCTTCATCGGAACATTTAGTTGAAATTGCTATCCAAACCGCCAATAAAGTTAAGGAAATTGGCTTTGAGCCAAGAGTGGCATTTTTATCATTCTCAAACTTTGGAAGTGCATTAAAACAGGAATCTCAAAGAATTAAAAAAGCCGTAGAATTGCTAGATAAAATCAAAGTTGATTTTGAATATGATGGAGAAATGACAGCCGATGTTGCTCTTAACTCTGATAAAATGGCACATTATCCATTCTGTCGCCTAAAAGGTCCTGCTAATATATTAATCTGTCCAGGTTTACATTCAGCAAGCATAGCCACTAAACTTTTACAAGAATTGGGAAGCTGTTCAGTTATTGGACCAATACTTGATGGCTTTGAAAAATCTGTTCAAATCGTTACTATGCAATCATCAATTAACGAAATTCTCAATATGGCAGCAATCGCTGGAGCATTTTCTAAAAAAAGTTAATTAATTCACATTAAAAATTGGTTGCAAAAAATATCAATTGCAACCAATCATTTTAATAGTGTATAAGAAATTTAAGGGAAATTTAAGGGAAATTTAAGGGAAATTTTTACTATCAATAATTTTTTTGATTAAGTCAAATATTGGTATAAAATTTTTGAAATCTTCTTCTGTGAAATCTTTTGTGCTCTCGGCAAAATTACTTTTCTTGACTGTATCTTTTACCTGAACTTTACCACCACCAACTTGCGGTTTATCTTTCAATAAATCTTTGATTTTATTGTCAGGAAATAAATACTCAATACACACTTCACTCTCTTTACAGTATTGTCCAATCATAGCAAGACTTTTTCTGATTTTTGGAATAGACAATAAGAATAGAAATCCACTTCCTTTTTTATTCTTTAAACACAATCCTTTCTTACTATCCTGCTCATAGTCATCATATTCTGGCTCTGGTTTTGTATTTTGTTGCCTTCTTCTTAATCGCCTCATAAGCATCATCAAAATCCAACATACCAATAAATATTTATGGGTCTTGACTAGTTAAGGGGATTTTTCCTGATAATTTCTAACAAGATTTTATACAAACCTTGTTTTCGATGGTTAATCTAAATTCACTTTCTTTTAAGTACAAGATAAATTTTTCATCCGTTAATCCATTAAATTTTGCTAATCTTCTTTTTCAATAGCTCAAAAATAAGATTCATCGAGTTCAAACTCACCATTCTCTTTTTCTGAAAGATTTAAATTATCAGCAAAAAGATGTTGGCGAACCTCGTTAAATATTTTGTTAATTGTGTTTCTATTAATTGAGTTAGTTAATTGCTGTTTTACTAGCCGTTTCATCATAGCTAAAATAGTTGATAATTTCCCTAAGCTTCTTCTCGAAAATTTGGAAACGATTGTAATATTTGTTTTTTCCTTTATTCATAAGGTCAAAATAACCCTAATTTATTAGTAAATAATATTTCAAATAAACTCTTAAGTTTTTTATAAGCAAATAAGTAAAATCAATCATTCAAATAAAGACAATAATTGTTTTTATTGATATAGTTAAAATAAATTTTCTGCTTCAGAATGGGAATGTTAATTGATAATTTTTCTAAATTATTTGTTTAAAACAATTTTATTATGGAAAATATTTTAATAAATATTTTCCGGTAACTGAAGTTGAGTTTTTAGCTATTTCTTCTGGGGTTCCTTCTGCAACTATGTACCCGCCCTTATTGCCTCCGAATGGCCCAACATCGATTATCCAATCTGCAGTTTTTAAAACATCAATATTATGCTCGATAACTAAGATAGAATTGCCAGCATCGACTAATTTATGTAGAACTCCTAATAAGCGATTGATATCTTCAAAATGAAGCCCCGTGGTAGGTTCATCTAATATGTAGAGGGTGTCTCCCGTTGCTTTGCGACTAAGCTCTTTGGCAAGCTTTATTCTTTGTGCTTCACCGCCAGATAAAGTTGTGGCATTTTGCCCTATTTTAATATAATTCAAACCAACATCGCATAAGGATTTAAATTTTTCATTAATGTGTGGAATATTGGAGAAAAATTCAGAGGCTTCTTCCGTGGTCATAACTAGAACTTCTGAGATTGATTTATTCTTATATTTTATTTCAAGAGTTTCGCGATTGTATCTTTGTCCGTTGCAAGATTCGCAAGTAACATAAACATCGGGTAAGAAATGCATTTCGATTTTTATAACCCCGTCTCCTTGACAATTTTC
>CAMDGT010000092.1 GCA_945898025.1 Rickettsia typhi
TTAGCAGTTTCATCAAAACAAAAATATTTCAAAATCTCTCGAAATTTTTTCTCAGACAATTTGCTTTTTAGCAAATTGCAACTCACTCAAAAAATAAATAAAAAATTTGTGAGTAAATATGGGAATGTTTTATATACTTGTTTTGCATAAACAAATTAAGGCTTTAATTGATATCAAAATCAACTAAAATTGTCTAGACCCTTAACAAATATTAATAAAAAAATTATATTGATTTTTGTTTAATTATTAATACAATTTACTATGCTTTTTTTGCAGTAAAAATGCTGATTAGCAAATAAAATATTTTACCTACTTACTGAATTGATGATAAAAATTTTCACAACAAAACCAGCTAAAGAAAAAATCATTAGAAATGAAGCATCCGCTAGTCATTTTATTCCTTATAAATTTCATTGGAATTCTAACACCATAATTACTCATAAAGAAGAATTATTAAGAGTGATAAAAATAAAAGGTTTTGCCTTTGAAACTGCTGATGATATCGATATTGATCTAAAGAAAAATGCCCGCAACAACTTGTTGAAGGGAATGGCATCGGGAAATTTTTCCCTTTATTTTCATACTTTTAGAAGAAAAGAAAAAGGCTTCCCCGATGGAACTATGGCAGATTCATTCTCCGAAAGAGTTAATAGAGAATGGGCAAATAAACATTCAGATGCTAGAAGTTTTGTAAATGAGCATTATATAACAGTAATTCGTGGTCAAAATACCTCTGGTATAGCTGGAATTGCAAATATTGCTAAAAAGTTTCAGCATAAGGCGGATAAATCATCTTGGGGAAATCACATGAAAGAATCATTTGATGAGCTAGATGAGATGACAGAAAGAGTTTTAAACGGCTTTAGCAATTACGGCGCTGAACTACTTGACATTGAAGAGCATAACGGAATTTTAACCTCTAATCTATTGAGTTTTCTTTCCAAAATAATTAATTGCGGATATTTTGGTCAGGTTACTACTCCAATGACTAATATCAACAACTATTTGCCAATTAGTAGGCTTTACTTTGGTAATAAGTCAATAGAAGTTCATCATCCAAATTCAATAAGATATGCAGGAATGGTGGCAATTAAAGAATATAGACCATCTACTCATGCAGGAGTTTTTGATGGTTTTATGCAGATGCCATTTGAGCTAATCATCACTCAATCATTTTCTTTTATTGATAGAATGATAGCAATTAGCTCAATGCAACTACAACAAAGAAGATTAGTTCAGGCTGAAGATGTCGCAATTTCACAAATACAAGAAATTGATTCTGCTCTTGATTCTGCAATGAGTGGAGAATTCGCTTTTGGCAATCATCATGCTTCAGTAATGTGTATTGAAGATAGTGTAAAATCTTTAGAAAGCGCTTTGTCAATGGTGGTGGTTGAATTTTCAAATTGTGGAATTACAGCAGTTAGAGAAAGATTAAACATGGAGCCTGCTTTTTGGGCTCAGCTTCCTTGTAATGCTGAATTTATGGCTCGTCGCTCAACGGTTAACACTCTTAACATTGCTGCATTTGCTTCCTTTCATAATTATCCCTCAGGAAAAAGAAAGAAAAACCATTGGGGAGATGCGGTTACCGTTCTAAAAACTGTTTCAGGAACACCGTTCTTTTTTAGTTTTCATGTTAGAGATGTAGGTCATACAATGATAATTGGTCCTACTGGTTCCGGTAAAACAGTGTTGTTAAACTTTTTATGTGCTCAATCTCAAAAATTTAGGTGCCGTTTATTCTTCTTTGACAAAGATAGAGGTGCAGAAATATTTATTAGAGCTATTCGGGGAAGATATATGGTTCCCGATATTGCTAAAGTTTCTGGTTTTAATCCTTTTCAACTAGCCGATAACAATGAAAATCGTTCATTTTTAATTGAATTTCTTAAAGTTTTGGTGGCGGTTGGAGATCAGCTTTTGCCAGCCCACGAAGTAGAAAGAATTAACGAAGCTGTTAATGGTAATTATAAACTTCCTTTTGAAAAAAGAAGATTAAGAAATATAGCTCCTTTTATGGGTATATCAGGCCCTGGAACTTTAGCGGGAAGGCTATCAATGTGGCATTCCGATGGTTCTCATGCAAAATTATTTGATAATGCAGAAGATAAAATTGATTTTACTTCAGCGAGAAGCTTTGGCATTGAAATGGCCAATATCCTTAATGATAAAATTAGTTTAAGCCCTGTTTTACTATATTTATTTCATAGAATTCAAAGCTCCTTAGATGGCTCTCCTACAATGATAGTTCTTGATGAAGCTTGGGCATTGATTGGCAATCAAGTATTTGCTCCTAAAATAAAAGATTGGCTAAAAGTATTAAGAAAACTAAATACTTTTGTGGTGTTTGCAACTCAATCGGTTGAAGATGCTGCAAAAAGCAGTATATCCGATACTTTAGTGCAACAAACTGCGACTCAAATATTTCTTCCTAATCTTAAGGCTACTCCAATCTATCGCGAAGTATTTATGCTTTCAGAAAGAGAGTTTACTTTAGTAAAAACTACCGATCCTTCAACTCGTTACTTTTTAGTGAAGCAAGATAATGATGGAGTAATTTCAAGAATTGACCTTAGTGGCATGGATGATGTTGTTAGAGTTTTATCTGCAAGAATAGAAACTATTATTTTGCTCGATGAAATTATTAATCAAGTAGGTGACGATCCTGACGATTGGTTGCCAATATTTTATGACAGAAGTCGCCCAACAAAACATTAAATATTAATTTGTGACTATAAAAATATTAAATAAAAAGAATAATAAGAAACTATCAATATTATTTTTAACTATAATTGCTATTTTAAATTTTTTCACTAGTTCATTATTAGCTAGTGAAGGTGCAAAGGAATATGGTATCAATAGAATAAGGAGTTGTAGTAGTGGAGTTGCAGAAAATGAATTTAGTAAGCAGCCTTTCAACAAAGAATTTTCGTTTGATGCCGGCAATACAGTTTGTGCAGTAACAACAATTGGTTTATATCTCACATTCAAAGCATTGCTAAAGAATGCCACTAAGGCATGTTCAGTATCATATAATGGGAATTTCTTCGCTCCTCAGCCTTGGAAGGATTTCAAGGCATATAACCAATGTAACTTGAAACAGGTGTTTGGTGGCAAATGCGCATATTCTACTGGTGCGATGAACAGCTCTGCTTTACTAGTTTTTGCCGACATATCGATAAAGCAAGGATATGCCAAAGAAAATTATAAAAATACAAAAATTTGTGGCGATGGTTGGGTTAATGCGATAGATCCAGGTAATTTAACAGCTGATTTAAATGGAGAGAAAAAAACAAGAGCAACAAAATTTTATGAATATTTAAAAACAAGTTCGGCAAACAAAATTGATGCTAATAATAAAGAACATAGAGAATGGTATTATGATGGAGTAGAAGTCGAAGATAATCCTGTTGGTGGTGAAGATCATTGCATTGACCAAACTAATATTTCTAAGGGTCCTCAAAAATATTATATGAGAGGCTTAATGAGTGGTAATTTCAATTGCAATAAGTATGATTATGAAAAATATGAAAAAGATCCAGTTAATCTTAAAGATTGGACCCCCGATAGAATATTAGAATTTAAATCAGCTTATGATTGTTGTGTTGATAGGTCTAAAAACTATATTTGCATTAATTCTTTTAATAAAGATTATTTTTGTAAATCGGGGGGGAAAAAATGTAAAATTGATCACTCAAAACCAGAAGCTGGTTGGTGGACAGAATACAGGGTTTTTAAACAATCAAGTGGTCGACTTATTTGTGCTGAAAGCTATTCTTGGTGTCCTTATAACTTTTCAATTGGCGGTGGAACCGATAATTGCGATCTAGTAAGAGATGGAATCACTAAAGGTGAAGAGTATATACCTTTTCACGCTTTTTCTAAAACAGCTATAAAAGAATATAAAGATACTGGTAGTTGCAACAAGATAAGTGAAGCAAGAAACTCTGATTGTAGTTTTAAAAATAGTTTTAATAAATGCAAAAATTACTGTCAATATCTAAGGCATTGTACTATTCCTCCAAATACAAATAATTCACCTTATAAAAGCTCTTTATCTTCTCCATATTTTCCTCAGGCCTGTTATGATTTTATTGGAGATTCTAAAAATGGAAAAAATGGAGTTAGTGGAGTTAGTGCAGATTTATATTTAAAGTCGGTTACTAATTTTACAACACCAATAGTTCAATGTTTTAGAGAAACAATTGAAAATATATTTTATAATCGTTATGGAAAATCATATTGCTCTAATGATTTAGACAGGCCAACATCTTCAGGCTATTGCTCTAGTGGTTATAAAACCATAGGAACTTCTGAAATGAAAATGGGTAATAAGGTTAATGAAAGGTCTTTTTTTCAGATATTGCAGGAGCAAATGCTAAATGTAGTTAAAGCAACCTTAAGTTTTGCGGTAATGTTTTTGGGTTTTAAAATATTGCTAGGAGTAGGTTCAATTAAAAAACCAGAATTACTAGTATTTTTACTTAAAATAAGTTTGGTGGTTTATTTTGTAATGGGGAATGCATGGCAATCTGTTTTCTTTGACGGAGTTTACACGGCCTCAGAAGTCGCTTCAAGACTAGTATTTAATGTTGCGATAAGCGATGATCCTGAAAAAAGAGATGGCTGTCAGTTTGGTAGAGTATTATCTAGCAACGGTTCAATAGAACAAGTGGGGACATATCCTGCAAATAAAGAATATCTGGCGATATGGGATACTATCGATTGTAAAATAGCCCGTTATCTAGGGGTTTCTGATAGTTCGATGTCAGCGATAGGCAAAATGATTGCCGGTAATTTATTATCGTCTTTCCTTCCTATTACTGCTTGGCTTAATAAGGCGGGAATATTCTTATCATTCTTATTTATGATTTTTGGATGTATATTAATTGCAACCGCAATTCGTGCTTTACATGTTTTTATTTCTTCTGCATTTTTAATTATTTTGTTGGTTTATATATCTCCAATTATTATTCCTCTATGTTTGTTTAAAAGAACAGAAGATATTTATAATGCATGGTTAAAAACATTACTAGGCACAGCAATTCAGCCAATAGTTCTTTTTGCATATCTTGGCATCTTTATTTCCGTGCTCGATTATTCAGTAATTGGTGATGGTAAATTTATGGGCGGTGGCAGTGGCAAAATGAAGGTTTTAGATTGCGAGGGGTATTGTGCTGATGATGACAATATTTATCAAAAAAAAGACGGTATTTGGTATACAAATGGTATAAAAAGCACTACCGAGATTAAAGACAATTTAAATGACGAATGTCCAATTATTAGTGGAAAATTATCTAAAGCAGTATATCCAATTAATAGTAGTGTTGCTTGTGTGATTGATTTTGCTACGAAGCCAAATGCTTTTGTCGACTGGCCAGGGTTTTCTTTTATCGGGCTGTTCTTTAAAACAATATTATTGCCAACAAATGGAAAAGTTAAGATGGATTTGG
>CAMDGT010000093.1 GCA_945898025.1 Rickettsia typhi
AGAAGAAATGCCATCAGCACCAAGACCTACCCAAGCTAGAAATGCTATTAAAGAGATGCTGTGTCGAGTTTCACGATCAAAGGGATCACGAGGTTTTCCAAGTAGGATGTTTCTAATTTTGGTTAGCATTGTGAATTTTATCCATCAAACTTTCTATCATTTCTAATGACTTAACTCCTTTTTCTACTTCGACACCTGAAGATATGTCGACCATTGTTGCTCCAGTTATTTTTAAGGCATCGTCAATATTTTTTATATTAATTCCACCAGCTAAAAACCAAGGCTTTCTTGAACGGAAACTTGAAAGCATTCTCCAATCAAAACTTCTACCAGAACCTCCAGATATAGTGCTAGGAGAACTCTTTAAAGGCTTACTATCAAAAAGATAGGCATCACAACATTTTTGAAACTTATGAACATTTCTTAAATCCGAAAAAGAAGATATTTGAAATGCTTTAATAATTTTTACTTTTGGAAAAATTTCTTGAATTTTTTCCAAAAAACCAACTGTTTCTTTACCGTGAAATTGAAAGTATTGAGGCCTTAGAGTTTTATAAACTTTTTTTATAATTGTTAAATCAATATCTGCAAAAACTGCAACTTTATCAATTGTTGCAGGTATAGCCTTAGATAATTCTAAAGCCAAATCTGGCTCAATATATCTAGGCGATTCAGGACAAAAGACAAATCCTATGTAATTTGCATGTTTTTTTATAGCAGAGGCAATTGATTCCTGGGTTTTAAAACCACATAATTTTACTTTCATTTTTCAATTTCCTATAATTTAAAACCAAATGGAAGCGAAACTCCGTTGGTGATAGATTTCATTGAATTTGCTGAATCTTCTTCAGCTTTTTTCTTTGCCTCATTAAAAGCAACAATTATTAAGTCTTCAAGGATGTCTTTTTCTGCTTTATTTAACAAAGATTCGTCTATTTCTATTTTTTTTGCATTTATATCTCCACTAATAGTGAATTTTATCATTCCGCCACCAGAACTACCCTCAAATTCAGTTTTTGAAAGATCTTCTTGAGCTTGTTGCATTTTTTTTTCCATTTCTTGCGCTTGACGCATTAAAGATTTTATACTCATATTCTTTTAGTTTCTTGATAAATTAAATAATAAAAAAGAGAGCAATTGTTTCGCTTAATTTTTTAATTGTCAAACCTTAATATAAGTTTAGAACAATTAAAATGTTGTGTGAGTTAAAGAGTTATTAATTCTCTAGGCAAGGTGAATTAGTGGAGTTTTTCGTGGTTTGTAAGAGATTGAGGAAGGTAAAAGCCTCAATCTGAATAATAAAACTAACGTTTACGGTAAGTTTGAGCTTTACGAGCTTTTTTAAGACCATATTTTTTCCTTTCAACAACCCTAGAATCACGAGTTAAAAACCCGCCAGTTCTTAATAGTTGGTGATTAGAAGGATCAAATAAAACCAATGCTTTACTGATTCCATGAGCAACTGCGCCGGCTTGACCGCTTTTACCGCCACCATTAACTTGAGCTATAACATCAAATTTGTTGGTATTTTTGGTTGCATCAAAAGGATAACAAGATATGTTGAACAATATCTCTCTTCCAAGATAAAGCTTAGCATCCATAGTATTTATTGTTATTTTACCAGAACCTTTTTTGATCCAAACTTTAGCGACCGCATTTTTTCTTTTCCCCGTAGCGTAAGATCTACCAAGAGAATCGATTTTTTGTTTATATTTGTCTTGTTCAGAAGAATTTTTAGATTGTATTTCTAGTATTTTTTCTTTTATTATTGTCATATTTATAAAACTTTAAGCATTTGAATTTTTACGATTTAAACTTGCTATGTCAAGCTTTTGTGGAGTTTGAGCCTGATGTTTATGCTCTGAGCCTTTGTATATATAAAGCTTGGTCATTATGTCTCTTTGCAACGGACCACGGGATATCATTCTCGATACAGAGTTTTCAATTATTCTTTCTGGAAATTTTCCTTCGATTATTTCTCTAGCAGTTCTTTCTTTGATTCCACCAGGATGACCAGTATGCCAGTAATATTTTTTATTCGCATATTTCTTCCCTGTGAATTTAACCTTTTCAGCGTTTATAATTATTACACAATCTCCACAATCTATGTTTGGAGTGAAAGTTGCTTTATGTTTACCACGAATTATATTTGCTACTATTGCTGATAATCTGCCCACTACGAGATTTTCGGCATCGATAAGCCACCATTTTCTAGTTATTTCACTAGGCTTTGCTACATATGTTTTAAACATTTTTTATAAATATATAAGTAAATTAGGAATTTGTTAAAAATAACAACAAAAATAAAATGATTTTTATAATACAGAAACATTAAGTTTGGTATAAAAGTGGGTTTATACCTCTTATTTTTAAGTAGAAAACTAAGCAAAACACTACTAAAAAGCTCTGCAATTAAATCTACCAAAAATTTAATTATTATTTTCTTATTAGTCAATAAGTTTTTTAAATTTTAAATAAAATAAATTTATAACACCATTCAAATAACAAGAGACAAAAACTTAATCTCCTATTATTCCACCAATTTTTATAGGAAATATGCTTTTTGCCAAACCGTCATTATTGATTTCAACTATAGTGCCACATAATGTTCCTGAGCCTTGAGCGGGTTTCATTTTTCCAAATTTTCTTTTATAAACAAAAGATTTTATTGGAATATCTTGATCCATCCCGATAACAGAATCATAATCTCCGCACATTCCTGCATCGGTTTGATAGGCGGTTCCAAATTTCATAACATGACAATCATTAGTTGGAATGTGTGTGTGAGTACCAATTACTGCACTAACTTTTCCATCTAAAAACTTAGCAAGTGCCATTTTTTCCGATGTTGCTTCGGCATGAAAATCAATGAAAATTGCATCAACATCTTTTCCTAGAACATTATTTTCAATGATTGATTTTACGGCATCAAACGGACAATCAACTTGATATTTTATAAAAACTTGTCCAAGCAAATGTATTACCATAATTTTTTTTTGACCTCTAGTGGTAAATATTTTCACTCCATTGCCGGGGGTGCTCTTTGGAAAATTAAGAGGCCTTAGTAAATATTGACTCTCATTGATAAAATTGGTTATTTCGCTTTGATCCCAAATATGGTCTCCTCCCGTTAAAACATCTGCACCAAGTTTAATGAATTCTTCGTAAGTATTTTTATTGATTCCAAAGCCACCAGAAGCATTGTCGCAATTGATAATTGTGAAGTCAATTTGATGTTGTTGTTTTATTTTTTCTATATTTTCTGCAATCGCATTTCTTCCAGACCTACCAACTACATCTCCACAAAAAAGGATTTTCATATTTTTATTTATTGCTTGATTAACTTAAATTCCTTTACTAGTTGAATATTCAAAGTGAAATATTTGATCTGGGTAAACCGCCTTGTAAGCATCATGACAAGCACTTGCAGATTCAGCGAAGCCAGTTAAAATCAGTTTTAATTTATTTTTATAGTGAGCTATATCACCAACTGCATAAATTCCTTCTATTGAAGTTTTCATTGTCGATTGCTCAACCTCAATAAAGTTTTTATGAAGATTTAAGCCCCAATCAACAATTGGACCAAGCTCCATTGATAAACCAAAAAATGCCAATAAATAATCTGCTTCTATTTTTTTAATATTACCATCAAAATCTTTTACAAGAACTTCTTTTATCATGCCATCTGTTCCATTTATTGCATCAAGTTGAAAAGGAGTAACTAATTCGATTTTACCTTGACTAGCAAGATTTTTTAAACGATAAGAGTTTTCTGGTGAGGATCTAAATTTATCTCTACGATGAACTACGAAAATTTTTTCAGCAATTTCTGATAAATTTAAAGCCCAATCAACTGCGGAATCTCCACCTCCAGCAATTACAACTCTTTTATTTTTAAATTCTGCTTTTGAACGAACAGAATAAAATAGACTTTTTCCTTCGAAATCGCTAATATTTTCAAGCGGTGGACGATGAGGACCAAAGGCACCACAACCAGCAGCAATAATAACAACCTTGCAATTAATTTCATTATTTTTTGAAGTTACAACAGTAAATGTTTTATCGGGATTTTGTATTAGTTTTTCCACTCTTTGATTCAAGTGATAAAATGGGTCGAATGGCTCTGCTTGAGCTTCAAGCCTTTCTATCAATTCGCTCGCCAAAATTTTAGGGCAAGCAGGTATGTCGTAAATTGGTTTTTCTGGATATAGAGCCGAGCATTGTCCACCTATAACCTCCAAAGTATCTACAATATGGCACTTAATTTTTAACATACCAGCTTCAAAAATTGTAAATAAACCAACTGGTCCAGAGCCTATTATCACCATATCAGTGTTATAAATATTTGACATTTTATTTTAATTTAGTTATTAAATTTATTTTAAGCTAAACAATAGTTATTTTTTTTAAAATGAAATAATTATTTAAAAAAATATTGCTTTTTATTTTCTTATTTACAAAATTATAGTTTAAATACAATATCGATTTTTTAATAAAGATCTATTTGATTCATACTAATAAATTTACAAATTCACACAAATTCAATGATATCAATTATTAATATTTTAGTACTAAGAACAGTTATACTAATGGCTTCCGGTATTTTTTCAGTTGCTTTTGTCATGCTAATGGTTGGCATTATAACCATTGACGATATAGTAAAAATACTAAACCTTTCACCCGATGCTGCCAATGCATTGAGAGTTATATTTTCAAGATTCCAAGAAGTAACAAATAACTTAATTCATATTGCAGGTCAATTACTCAATAATTTAGTTGCCTGGACTGGCACTGAAATAGACACCTCTAAGTTGGTTAATATTAATCACAATACCCAGCCTGCATTTACAAGTGACCCAGTTGTAGATAGTAATCAAATTCCAAATTCTGGAGCGACAGAAGTTTCTCAACAAAATCCAGCAGAAGCAGCGGAAAAATATTAATTAAATAATGGCAACATCAATTTCAAGTATTTTCAATATTATTAGATTGATGGTGCT
The DNA here is from genome assembly GCA_945898025.1 of Rickettsia typhi. Classification (GTDB taxonomy): domain Bacteria; phylum Pseudomonadota; class Alphaproteobacteria; order Rickettsiales; family UBA1997; genus JAJTDS01. The sequence goes on from CAMDGT010000093.1 coordinate 5,001, forward strand.
TGCCATTATCGCAATATTTCTTTATCCTTTCTTAAGAAACAAATCCATTTTCTTTTTCTTATACTCAGCTGGTCCTTCATTTATAAAATTAGGACAAACCCTTGCTACAAGACCAGATTTAATTGGAAACAACCTATCTAAAACACTTGCTAAATTTCAAGACAAACTACCTCCTTTCTCAAAAAATAAAATAAAAAAAGCATTAGAAAAAGAATTTTCACAAACATTTCATCAAATCTTTCTTGATTTTGAATTTAATCCAATTGCATCAGCTTCCATAGCTCAAGTTCATCGTGCAATGCTTCACAACAAAGAATTAGTAGCAGTAAAAATATTACGACCAAATATATCTAAGGTAATCAATAGAGACATAGAAACTATAAAAATTTTAGCAAAAATTATAAAAATCTTTGATAAATTTCTTGCTAAATTTTTAGTAGAAATATCTAA
>CAMDGT010000094.1 GCA_945898025.1 Rickettsia typhi
TGAGTTTTGCGACATAAACCGACAAAAACAACAAGATTTTGCATCTCAAAGCAGAAATATAGCCAAAATTGCTAAAAATATGTCTTAAAAAATCAGAAAAATATCGGTAATAAGATCTTAAATTTTAATTTTATTTGGAATTGCGGTTGTTTTGTTAAAAAAGTTGGTTTGTTAAAAAGGTTGGTTTGTTAAAAAATTTAGGAATTTAAATTTGCGACAGTTTCTTAAAGAGGCGATAATTGCCTTTAGTCTGTTATAGCAACAACAACTTCTGAATTTAACTTCATAAGTAAATCTTGAGCTTTTTGTGTTAATGCTTGATTTATTATTGTCTCATAATCTTTTACTGTTTTAGATTGATAAAACAGTTGTTTTTATGAAAGAGTTTTTAATGTATTATAGATTGGAAATGGTATGACATGTTAATGGCATAGAATCATTCTGGAACTATTGCAAAAGAAGATTAGCAAAATTTAATGAATTAACGAATGAAAAATTTATTTTGCATTTAAAAGAAAGTGAATTTAGATTTAACCATCGAAAACAAGATTTGTATAAAGTTTTGTTAGAAAAAATTAGAGAAAATCCTCTTTAAAGTTGTCTAGACCCTTGTTTTCAGCTAGTAAATAGCAAAAAATTAAAAACTTGATTTAACTTATTATGTCTCAAATTAACCAAAAACTTAATGAACTCGGAATTAAAATTCCTGAACCAGCAGTTCCAATAGCCAATTATGTAGGCTTTGTAGTGAGCGGAAAAAATATCTTCATTTCTGGGCAATTGCCAATAGAAAATGGGGAACTCAAATATATCGGCAAGGTTGGAGCAAATATAAGTGTTGAAGATGCAAAAAAAGCGGCCAGAATTTGTGCAATAAACATCTTATCGCAATTAAAATCTGCTTGTGGAAACTTAGAAAAAGTAACTAAATGCATTAAATTAGCGGTCTTTGTTAATTCGGTAGAAGATTTCATCGACCATCCAGCAATTGCAAACGGAGCATCCGACCTAATGGTTGAGGTATTCGGCAATAAAGGTAAGCATGCTCGTTCTGCAGTTGGCTCTAACTCACTACCTCGCGGAGTTTCAGTTGAGGTGGATGCAATTTTTGAAATAGAATAAACTTACATGATTCAGCCTTTTCATTTAGCAATTAAAACTCACGATTTAAACGAAGCAAGAGCCTTCTACGGCGAGCTACTTGGTTTTGAAGAAGGCAGATCTACCAACAGCTGGATAGACTGGAACTTTTTCGGACATCAATTAGTTACTCATCTTGATAATTCTTTAATAATCAACAACATAATCAATTTGGTTGACAATAAAAATATTCCCGTTCCTCATTTTGGAGTAGTGTTGAAATGGGAAGAGTGGCACAAATTCGCTGAAAATCTAAAAAACAAAAAAATTAAATTTATCGTTGAGCCATATATAAGGTTTCGTGGATTAATCGGAGAACAAGCGACAATGTTTTTTCTTGATTGTAGCGGAAATGCTCTTGAATTTAAATCATTTCAAGACGAATCGCAATTATTTGCTAAATAATTTTACAATGTTTGCTGAGCTAAATTTTACAGATATAATTAAAGCACATGAAAGAATAAAAGATCATATAGTCAGAACCGACCTAATAACCAATGAAGATCTAAATAAAAAACTTAATGCAGAAGTTTTTCTTAAAATGGAAAACCATCAACACACCTCCTCTTTTAAAGCAAGAGGTGCAATTAACGCCATCATCGCCTATAAAGAAAAATTTGGTCATTTACCAAAAAAAATCGTCGCTCAAAGCTCGGGAAACCATGCTCAAGCCATCGCTTTTATGTGTAAAAAGCTTCACATTAAAGCCTTGATTTATATGGCGAATATTGTGCCTCGATTTAAGGTTGAAGCAACTAGAAATCTGGGTGCGGAAGTGATAATATGCGAAAAAAGAAGTGAAGCAAATCAACTAGCGGAACAAAAAATGAAAGAAGGATACTTATTTATTCACCCTTCAGATAATGATGATGTTATTACAGGTCAAGGAACCGCTACTCTTGAGGCATTGCAACAAATTATTGAAATTGATTATAAAAATAATTTAAATAAATTTGAGCTACATCAAAGAGGTAATTTTGCCAATATTGATGCAATATTTGCACCATGCGGAGGAGGAGGCTTAGTTATAGGATCCTATCTAGCAAGCCTCGGGCTGGCACCACAAGCCAAGGTTATAGGCTGTGAACCTTTGCAAGCAAATGATGCCAAAATATCACTAGAAAATAATCAAATTTTTAAGTTTAGCGACAGTCCAAAAACAATTGCCGATGGAGCCAGAACACTTGCTATCGCAGAAAGATGCTTTTATCATCTTAAAAAAATTTCAGGAATTTGCGAAATTAGCGAAGAAAAAATTATTGAATGGCAAAAATATTTATCAGATATCTTAAAAACACCAATTGAACCAACATCAGCGCTTTCAATTGCAGGTATAGAGCAATTTATTGAATCGCAAAAAAATAATAAAAAATTAAGATTATTGGCAATAATTTCTGGCGGTAACCTATAAAAATATAATAAATCATAGATCTTAATTTTAAGACTTGCTTTTTTAAATAAGCAATCTTATGATTTATAATATAATTTAGTGGATTTTATAATATAATTATAACCAATCTAAAATTATTATTACTAATCAAACAAAAAATTCTGTTTACAAATAATTTTAACCATGACTAAAGAAACAAAAAAAGCTATTACACAAGTTCAAGATATAGCAAAACCAATAAATCAAGCACAAAATAATAGCCAAATTCCAAATGCTGAAAAAAATGTTGGAAACAATGGTCAGCAAACAGGACAGAATCCTAGCTTTTTAGAATCTGCTAAGTCTTTTGTCAAACCCGTTGCTAAACTTGGAGCAGGTGCAGGACTTGCTACAGCGGCCGCTTTACTTATTGCAGGGCCAATTGGAATAATTATTGCTGCATTGATCGCTGCTTTTGCCTTATTTAGTGCAGGCAAAGATGTTAAAGAAATCTATGACAATAAAAGTGCTAAAAGTTCCTCAAAAAATCCTAATGGAAACCAAATTACACAAGTTCAAGATATCGCAAAAAATCTTCTTGACAACGAGAAAATTAAACCTTTTATCAACACACACAATAAATCAGATGATAAGAACAAAATTGATGAAGAAACTATTGAAAGTTTTGTTAAACATTCTGGAAATAATGGCACTGAAGAAAATTCTAAATTACAAGAGAATTTTCAAACAATTGCAGATCATTATAAAAAAAACCCCGTTTTTTCGGCTGCTCTTGGATTAGCTCTTAAAGATATATATAATAAAAATTGTAAAAAAGGAAATGAGATTTATATAAAGGATGTTGCAAAATTACAAAATCCAGAAAAATTAGCAAAATTATTTGATAATCTAAAGGATGATTCTAAAGAAAAATTTGTAGGACTTGTAGCATTAATAGCAAATAACCCTCAAATAATTGATGATTTTGCTAAAAATCCTAATCAAATAAACGAGCTTATGAAAGAATGTAAAGAAAATGGGGGTGACATTGATGTAATAAAAAATACTATAGAAGAAAAACTAAAACCGGTGGAAAGTAAAAATTCACAACAAAATAATAATGAACAACCAATGAATATAAGAGCTTTGTTAGAGCAAGCAGGAAAAAATCAAGAAGCAAGTAATAATAGCCAAATTCCAAATGTTGAAAAAAATGTTGAAAACAATGGTCGGCAAAAGTAGTTTTTAATTAATCATTTTTTAATCGTTGATAAACCACCATCTACTGAAATAACTTGTCCGGTTATCCAGCTATTTTGCGGGTTTATGAGCATTTCTGCAACATTTGCTATATCGCTAACTTCACCAATTCTATTTAATGGATGCATTGCCTTTGAGGCCTCTAAGGCATTAGGGTTTTTAGTAATAAAAGTTGCAAGCTTAGTGTTAGTAAGGCTAGGAGCAATTGCATTAATTCTAATATTTTTACTCGCATAAGTTGCCGATGCAGAACGAACAAGGCCTTCTATCGCAGATTTAGCACTCGAAATTGCCTCATGATTAGCTATTCCAATTTTTGCAGCAACCGATGAAAACAACAAAATTGCCACCTGCTTATCATTTTCTTTAGTTAAACCTTTTGTAACCACCATTTTACTTACCGCCCTTACTAGGGAAAAGGCACTAAAAAGGTTGGTTTTTAAACAATCTTCAAAATCATTTTGACTAGTTTGATGGGCAGATTTAATCATGATTGAACCAGCACAATTTATGGCGATGTCTATGGTTTGAAATTTTTCAATTATATCAATGCACAATTGCTCTAAAGTATTGAAATCGCTGGCATCTTTTAATAGTACAGTAGAGATATTCTCGTGATATCGTTGATTAACCTTATCTTCACTTGTGGAAGTTGCAATTACTTTTACTCCTTGATTGGCAAGCCTCATTGATAATTCTAGACCTATTGAGCCAAGCCCACCAATAATTAAACATATTTTATTTTCAAACATTTTTATTATTTTAAATTTTTAATAATTGCCAAATATAGCCATGATTTCAAGATTACAACAAATTTAATTATAATTTGCCAACAATTCTTGCAAAAAATTAAATATTATTTTTAATTAAAAAATTATGTTGAATTATCTTTTATATAATTGCCTTAACTTATTAAATTAAGCTGTCTCAATTTAAGACAAAATAATTATTTAATAGTCAATTTTTAGTTTTTATTATATAATCAGCTCTAGTTCTAAAATTAAAATCAACCTATATTACAAATTCAATGAATAATATTGAAAAAATTCTTACTTATGCAAAAAATCAGTCTTGCTCAGATGTACATTTATCATCAGGATCACCGCCAATTTTAAGAATCAATGGCGAAATAGTTCATATTCCAAACACTCCGATTCTTAATCATGATTCAATTCTACAAATGATTCACTCAGTCATGAGCGAAGAGCAAAAAAAAGAATTTGAACAAAAATTAGATCTTGACTTTGCAATACAAATTGGTGAAAAAATGCGGTTTAGAGTGAACGTCTTCAATAATTTAAAAGGTGCGGCAGCGGTTTTTCGTGAAATACCAACTGAAATTAAAAGCTTAGAAAAATTAAACGCTCCCGATATCATCAAAGAGTTAGCGGAGCATAGTCATAAGGGAATGATTCTAGTAGTGGGGCCAACCGGTAGCGGTAAATCAACTACTTTAGCAGGAATGATCGATTACATCAACTCTAACCACACTTCTCACATATTAACAGTTGAAGACCCTGTAGAATTTGTTCATAAATCAAAGAAATCATTGATTAATCAAAGAGAAGTTGGCAAAAATACCAAATCATTTGCCAG
>CAMDGT010000095.1 GCA_945898025.1 Rickettsia typhi
TTTTTTTATATTCCAATTATCAATTCTGAATGATTTAAACATTATGCTAAAAGGCTTAAATTACTATTTAACCTACTAATCAAAAAATTAATTTTCTGATTATTTGCTTTAAAAGAATAGCGATTAGCAACAAAATAAGAGCTAACATCTTTTATTTTTAATATTTCAACAAGATTATTTTGTAGCAAAGTTTCTCCTGTACTAACAAGATCGAGAATAAAATCGCACAAGTTAAGGTGAGGAGCTATTTCAATCGCACCATTTAATTTTATCGCCTCAACCTGAACTCCAATTTGTGAAAAATAATTTTCTGCTAAATTGACATATTTAGTTGCAAGGCGGATATGGCTGGATTTTTCTAAGTCTTGCAAGCTCTTATTTAAAGAAGCAACTGAAATTCGACATTTAGAAATTTTTAGGTCAAGCAATTTTAATATTTGATCGGATGGAAATTCTTCAAGAACATCTGAACCGCAGATTCCGATATCCGCAGAGCCAAATTTAATGAAAGTAGCAACATCAAAACTGCGAACTTTCGCTATTTCTATAGATTCATCACTAGTTTTAAAGATTATCTTGCGAGAATCTTCGTTAAAGAAATCTGGCTCAGGATCAATTTCTGCTATTTTTAACATTGGTTGCAATTGTTTTAAGATTCTACCTTTTGGAACCACCATTAATAGTTTTTTCATATTTTTTAAAAATTTTTACTATAACGAATCAAGGCTCCCAACCCCCTTTGCTCTTTAAAAGAAGATGCAGAAGATTTTACTGAATTACGAAAATTTTTATAACCTATTTGCAACAATAAGCTGTCAAAAATATTATTTTTATTGAATTCATACCCAGTTGACAATTCAACTAGATTCTGTTCTACTTTATAATTGTTGAGTTTTTTTTGCATTTTATTGCTATTGCTAACTGTTATATTGATATTTTTATTATATTTAGCAATCAAGTTATTGATAAAATATCGTTGAGAAATATCGACATCTCCATTAAAGTTTTCAACCATCACATATTCAGTTAAAAAATCAATAGAAATGTTTTCATTTAAAGATCTTTTGTAATCAACACCAGCAAGCCATGAAGATTGATCTTTTAGATTTGTTTTATCAACGTTGGAAAATCTTTTATTAACTGCCGATTTTAAATAACCAAATTTATAATTTAACTCTTCTTGATTATGCACTTTTTCACTAAAATCAAAATCAACTTTTAAGTTAACATTGAAGGATTTAAAAATATTTTCATCTCCGGGAACGGCATCTTGCTTGGTAGCGGAGATTCTTTCAGTAAAAATAGAATTATCTATATATTTTCTATCATTTTTAAAAAAATTAAAAGATAAATCGTATCTACCTATATCTCGCTTCGACCCCCTAGAAATTGAAGAGCCAACAACCATTTTTTCAAACTGACGATATTCTCTGCTAATTTCATCGCTCCAAACTCCACGATTCCAAGCCCAGCCTTGACCAAAATCTATGTTAACTTTACCTAAAACAAGATTATAATCAGTTAAGTTGTTAATTTTATTTTCATAATTAAGATTGATTTCTTGCAGAGCCAACCCTTCATTGTCTAAAAAACTAATTTGATTGGATGGTTGATGATTAAATTGATTGACTAATATTTGCGATTTAACAATAAAATTTTGATTAAGATGTAAATTGTTAATGAATCTAGCTCTAACAAGGGCTTGATTAAACTCTCTTTTCTTATCTAAATCATTTTTACTTTTATGAGATATTAAATCAACAAAGAGATTACTATTAATTTTTGCATTTGCAAAATAGTTATCGGCAACAAAATTAATTGATTTTGCCATTGATTTATTTGCAAAAAAAGCAATTAGCAAAAAAATTTTTAATGTAAGATTGATGATTTTTAAAGTCATATTTATTATTTTTAAAACTAATTAAAAATTTTTAATTTATCTGTTGATTACTTAAGTAAAGATTGAAATAATTGGTCTTTTTTTAAGTTAATTTTATGTAATTTTATTTAGCTCATTTTATCCAATATAATTCTAAATGTTAGGTATTTCTTTATTAATAGCAACAGCTTTTTCAATCGGATTTTTTATAGAAAGCATAGTTGGTTTTGGCGGTGGTTTAATTGCTTATTTTATATTGGGCTTTTTTATTGATTTAAAAACAATGATTATGGCGGGTCTTTATATCGGCACTTGTTCGAGCTTTTATATCGCAATTACTGATATAAAAAATTTTGATAAAAAAATATTTTTAAAATCAATGCCAATTGCTTTAATTGGCACAATAATTGGGGTTTATGCCTTTAGCCATTTATCAGAAAGCCTGTTGTCAATTATTTTCGGAACAATATTACTTCTTTTATCTCTAAAGATAATTGCTTTTGATAATTACGAGCTACCTAAGATCTTTAAAAATCAACTAATTTTGATTGGCGGTATTTCGCAGGGAGCATTTGGAATAGGCGGTCCATTTTGGGTAAATGCTCTAAAAAACGATTTTCTCAATAAATCGCAATTAAGAACCACTATGGCAATTTTTTTTGTATTTTTTAACTTGACTCGCTTTATTAATCTTGCTATTAATAAACAGCTAAAGTTAGAATTATTTAGCAATATTTTATGGGTTATAATTCCCGTTTTTATATCAATAAAACTTGGACATCTGCTTCATTTAAGAATTAGTGAAAGTTTTTTTAAAAAACTAATTGGTCTAGTAACGATGTTTGCTGGCTTAAAATTTGGTTTAAAAATATTTTTATAAATATTGTTGTTTCTTCATTTATTAACAACTAATTAATGCATTCTATCTAAAAAACAGATTCAAACATTATCAACCACAACCTCTAAAGCAATAAAAACAACTAAAAACTTAAAATTATGATAAAAAAAATCAATTTCTATAATTTACTATTAATTTCTCTAATCATTTTTAATTCTGATTTTGCAATTGCCCAATCGCAAAACAATACAACAAAAAACAATACAAAATTTCAATTTCAAAGCTTTAGTTTCAAAGAGGGCGAAACAATAAGCAATAGTCAGGTTTTTAAAGGATTTGGCTGTTCAGGAGAAAATAAATCCCCGCAATTAATCTGGAAAAACGCTCCTCTAGAAACAAAAAGCTTTGCAATTACTGCCTATGATCCAGACGCTCCAACTGGTAGTGGTTGGTGGCATTGGTCGGTTGTAAATATTCCTGCGACTTATTCACAGCTCCCAGTAAATTTTGGAGCTCAAAATAAACCAGAACTACAAGAAGGAATATTGCAAATTAAAAACGATTATGGAACCTATGCTTTTGGTGGCCCCTGCCCTCCACAAGGCGATAAAGCGCATCGCTATATTTTTACAATTTATGCTTTAAAAGTTCATAAATTAGAATTACCGAAAGACCCTTCTCCTGCATTAGTTGGCTTTACAATAAATCAAAATATGATTACTAAAACTCAAACAATTGGCAAATATTCCAGATAATCAACCGATAAAATCTTCTCTCTTTTTCTTTAGATAAATAATAAAAAGGGAGGAGAAGAAAGTTAAAAATCTATAAATTAACCTAGAAAAACAATTTAATATATTATTTCAGATGCAAAAAATATCAATATTTGGATCTAATTATCGCGAAATAGAAATAGGAAAAATAATTAATTTAGGCACAGATAAGCCTTTATTACTTAGCAATGGCACTGCGATCAGTAATTTTCCTATCGCTTATCAAACCTATGGAGAGCTAAATCAAGATAAATCTAATGCAATTCTTATCTGTCATGCCCTCACGGGAGACCAATACGTTGCCTCTACAAACCCCGTTAACGAGAAAGACGGCTGGTGGAAATTCATCGTTGGAGAAGGCTTGGCAATCGATACTAAGAAATTTTTTGTCATCTGCTCTAATGTAATAGGCGGTTGCATAGGCTCCTTTGGACCAAAAGAAATCAATCAAGATACGGGAAAAATATATGGGGGGAGCTTCCCCGCCATCAATATCAACGATATAGTCAATGCTCAAAATTTGTTAATTGAGTATTTTGGAATTAAAAAATTATATGCTGTTGTTGGAGGCTCAACGGGAGGAATGCAAGCCTTAACTTGGTCAATAGTTTATCCACAAAAAATCAATAAAATTATTGCCCTAGCCTGCTCTTACAGACATAGCCCACAAAATATTGCCTTTCACGAAGTGGGAAGACAAGCAATATTAACTGATCCAAATTTTTGTCAGGGAAACTATCTATTAGAAAAAACTTTTCCTAGTAGAGGGCTTGCAGTTGCAAGAATGACGGCGCACATTACCTATCTATCAGAATCATCACTACAAAGAAAATTCGGCAGAAATTTACAAAATAATAATCATCAAAAAATTGTCAGCATTGATTCTAGGCACTCTCCTGAATTTGAAGTTGAAAATTATTTACATTATCAAGGCTTGAATTTTATTGAAAGATTTGACCCTAATTCCTATATTGCAATCACTAAGGCGGTTGATTATTTTGACTTAGAAAAAGATTTCAATAATAATTTAAGTCTTGCTTTTGCAAATTCTTCACATATTGATTTTTGCATCATATCATTCAGCGATGATTGGCTATTTCCAGCTTGTGAAGCTAAAAAATTAACCATGAGCATTCTTGCCTGCAATGCAAGGGTAAGCTTTGTTACAATTAACAGTTGCAATGGTCACGACTCATTTTTAGTTAAAAATGAACCAACAAGCCAAGCAATTGCAAATTTCTTAATTAATTGATGGATATCACTGAAAACATTATCAACAAAAATATTCGCTATGATCTAGAAGTAATTTCTGAAATGATCAAGCCAAAAAGCAAGGTTCTTGATATTGGTTGCGGAAATGGAGAGCTTTTGCACTTTTTAAAAATGCAAAAAAATATTGATGGCAGAGGTTTGGAAATATCGCAAGAAAAACTAACTGAAGCAATGAAAGGCGGTATTTCAGTAATTCACGGCAATGCAGATAATGATTTAAGTTATTACCCAGATAACAGTTTTGATTATGCAATCTTAAGCCAAACTATGCAGGCGACTAATAACCCTAAGAAAATATTGCAAGAAATGTTAAGAATCGCAAATTTTGCAATTATTTCTTTTCCTAATTTTGCTTATTTTCAAAATAGATTACATCTTGCAATTAAAGGAACAATGCCCGTAAACAAAAACATTCCCTTTCAATGGTTCAATACTCCCAATATTCACTTTTGCTCAATTATTGATTTTGAAAAACTATGTCAAGATCTTGATTTTACAATAAAAAAACGATTATTTCTTACTAATAAAAAATTATTAAATAAAATTCTTTCAACTCAATATCTAGCTAATTTATTCGCTCAATA
>CAMDGT010000096.1 GCA_945898025.1 Rickettsia typhi
TACCGCCATCAATATCCGAATTAAAAAGAAGGCTAACAACAAGAGCTCAAGATAGCGAAGAGGATGTAATGAACAGGATGAAAAAATCCTATAGTGAAATTAGTCATTTTAATGAATATGATTTAGTTATAATTAACGATAACCTCAACAATACATACCAAAAGATCTTTTCTGTCATTGAAGCAAAAAGACTTCAAAGATACAATAAAAAAGATTTACAAAATTTTATTAATAACTTTCTTGATAGAAATGCATAATTTTATTGATTCCATAGTTAGAATTTTAATTGAGTTTATTGATAAAATTGGCTATTTAGGAATATTTCTGGGAATGTTTCTTGAAAGCACGATAATACCAATTCCAAGCGAAATAATAATGATACCAGCTGGAATTGCTGCTTCAAATGGCAAAGTAAATTTTTGGCTAGTAAATATATTTGGAATTTCAGGAAATGTCGCGGGAGCGATCTTTAGCTACTACATAGCAAAGTCAATTGGCAGAACCATTATCTTCAAATTTGGAAAATATTTTTTTATTAAACCGGCTACAATTATTAAAACGGAAGATTTCTTCAATAAATATGGCTCAATATCGGTTTTAATTGGCAGATTATTGCCCGGATTTCGCCATTTTATATCTATTCCTGCTGGAATTTCAAAAATGAACTTTAAGAATTTTTTGCTTTACACAACAATTGGATCATCTATCTGGACAACAATATTAACAGTCTTTGGATTTTTTATCGGCAACAATCAATCTTTGCTAAAAAAACATTACCATACAATATTAATTGCCACAATAACAATATCAGCTCTTGTGGCAATTTTATTCTGGATCAATAAAAGACTAAAAAATTCATTTAAAAAAATAAAACTTTAATTTTGCTAATTTTAAAACTCAACTAGATACCAATTAGCTAGTCCAGAATCTTGCGAGATCAATTAGATGCTTAACATCATCGCCTTTAACAAAGAAATCACTTACACCAGATTTTAAAAATTTGTGTATATTTTCCTTTTCTCCGTCTCCGCTATATATTATAACTGGAATCCGACGATTATTATCTTTAAAATTTATGATACTTTTTATCGCTTCATCGCCATTTATTATAGGCATATTAACATCAGTAATAACTAAATCATAATGTAAATTTTCATCAAAGATCTTATCTTGCAACTCTTTGCCGTTAAAAACCTCATCAATTTCAAAACCATATTTTTGCAAGTTTTTTGAAAGAATCATACGGTTTACAGAATCATCATCGGCTAATAATATTCTTTTTGGACAAGAATTTTTATCTATAATCGCATCAAGGTCACCCGGAACCTTATTAATTAAACTCCATTTTGCAATCGATCTTTCTAATAACAAGATTTGTTTTTGATTTTTAATTACAACCTCATTAACCCCTATAATCATTAATGCTTTTTCATTTAAACGATTTGCATTATAAGCAATTATTGGCACTTCATTATTGATTTTTCTAATTCTAACAATTAATTCAAAGATAACATCTTCATTATTCTCAATATTAATAAGCAACAACTCGCAATTATAGTTTAACTTTAATTCAGAAGTAAAGACGGTTTCTTCTTTAAAGAATCTAGCATTAATTTCCAATTCTTTCATTGTGTTTTTAAAATGATTAGATTCTTTAAGAAAATCAATATCTTCAAAAATCAGAGCGTTTTTTGAAAAATAATTTAATTTTACCCCTTCGTTATTTGGTAGAAATTTATTAATCTCAGCATCTGATAATTTTGGAAAGCTTAAAATAAACTTCGTAAAATCATTTACCTTTGAATTACATTCAATTTTACCACCAAAACTTTCCATAGCTTTCTTGCAAAAATCTAGCCCCAAGCCTACGCCATCTTCTTTTCCAGACGTATAAAATGAATCAAAAATATACTTTATTTTATCCTCAGGGATTCCAGGACCATTATCTTCAACAATTATTTGATTATAATTTAATCTATCATTCTCTCCTCTATTAAAAGAAATTTTAATAAAACCATCTTTATTTGAATTAAGGTAATAAAGTGCGTTTCTTATTAAATTAAAAATCATATAAGTGAAAGCGGCTTTATCAGCCTTTACAACAAAATTATTTTTAGTATCGAGTATAATTTTATCTACCTGACCTTCATAATCAAAACCATATTCTTTTACTGCAGAGGAAATAAGATTAGAAACAGAAAGAAATTCTAATTTTTTTTGCTTAACCTTTTCTTTTAGATTTGCCAATATCATTTCTATAACTTCTGAAGCCCTACTAGTACAACCTAAAATAGTATTTAAATTGCTATTAATTTCTTTAATTTCGCTTAAGTTAAGTTGTTTTTTTATTGTATTGTCGCTTGCAATAATTAAATTTCTAATTCTAGCCGTCAAAAGATTAATTGCATTCAAAGGGTTCCTCATTTCATGAGCAATTCCACCGCCAAAAGATTTCATGTTTCTAATTTTAAACTGACTCCTAATTTCAGTTCTATGACAAAGAATTCCACTAAAAATTGCGAATAAGTATATTGGAATATATTTGCCATCAAAGCTTTTAAAAGAATCCATTGCAAAACCATTCAAAGGATAAAGAGCAACATTTATTATAGCCGCTAAACTAAACATAGCAATAATTAGCAACCAGTGATAAAGTAGTAAAATTGCAAGATATACCGCCGCCAGATAAGACATCAACCAAACATCAGAAAATTTATTAGCAAACAGCATGTATGTAAAGAACAATGGAATACTAATAAATAACGAGAAAAAGAAATATATTGGAAACAACTTAACGAGCTTTGCAGACAACTTGGTATAAAAAAGCCAAGGCAAAAATAAAACCGAGCAAATAACTCTCAATACAATGGATTCATAATGTTGCGGATATAAATATTTCCATATAAAATAATACATTGGAAAACCAACAAAACCGAGAATGCCAACCAAAAATAAATTATTTTGTGCATATTTAAATATATTAATATATTCTTTTTTTATTTTTTCAACCATTATACAATAAAAATATTCTTGTCTTTAATTTCCTGAAAAGATTTCGCGATATATTTCAATTTATCAAAAGAAATCTTGCTATTAACTGAGAGCCTAATTAGTGCCCTATTTTTTGGAGTTGCAGGAGAACAAAAAACAGAACCAAAAATGTTTCTCTCTTCTAATGCATCTCGCAAAATTTCTGTATTTTCTTCACTTCCCGATTCAACGGAAACAATATGAGATTGGCTCTGAACTTTATAGCCCATAGCGCTCAATTCACCTCTCAAGAAAGCAGACTTTTCTATCAATGCTTCTCTTAAATCATCAGAATCCTTAATTACTTCCAATGTAGCTCTTAGACCAGCAATTTCATAATCAAGGAGAGTAGAACTAAAAATTGCAGGATAAGATATGTAAGGAAAATATCCAGCAAATCTCTTAGAGCAAGTAATTAAGCCCGCTCTTCCTGCAAATGCTTTAGCTAGACTAAGAGTTATAAAATCAACCTGATCAGTTAAACCAAGCTCCCTAACCAAACCAGAACCTTTATAACCGTGAGTTCCCACCGAATGAGATTCATCAACAACATAAACACATTTATATTGTTGCGATAATTTTGCAATTTCTGCTATTGGAGCAATATCACCAATTGTGCTATATAAGGAATCGATTAAAATAATTCCCGGACCATTTTTTTTTAACATTTTCTCTAAATGATAGATATTATTATGCAAAAAAGGTACTGGCTTTGCTCCTGCGATTTTTATCCCTTCCCATAGCGACATATGAGCAAAGAAATCTATGTATACCGGCATATCTTTTTCTGCTATAGCCTGCAACAATCCAACATTGGCAGCCCAACCAGACTGACATAATATCGAAGATTCGTAACCTAAATATTCCGATATCTCTTCTTCGAAACAACCTTTTAGGCTATTTTCAGTTAAAAAAACTGCCGACATAACGATTTTATCATGCTGACTTTTTATTTCTTTTTCTTGAGCAGAAAGAATTTTTGAATGATTGGCAATTGCCAAGTAATCATTGCTTGTTAGAACTATAGAGTCATTCTTGGTATTTCTACCAATCACTAAGTGTTTTTTATTTTTTCTAACTTCTATAATATTTTTATAAAAGTCATTAACTTTTTTTATTAAAAAATCACAATACATTATTCAATTTTGAACATTATTAATAATTATTTTAATGAAGTTAGCAATATTTTGGAAAAGCAACTAGAATTAAAATTTGTTGCATAATCTTAGTTGTTTTGCGGATGATGTTTTAGCAATTAAGCAACTATAGTTTGTCAATCAATCAAATATTGTTAATAGCAATTAATAATACAATTTTTTCATGAGATAATAATTTATTTAACAATTTATATGTATCAAAATGAAACATGACATAGAATTGAGTATTATAAATTAAATAATTGTCAATTGGCTAAAAATAAGTTAGATGAAATTTAAAAGCACTTAAAAGTTAATTATTTTTGTAAAATCACAACAATTAAGATACATACAAGACAATTTTTATCAAGTACTTTTTTAAAAAGTAAGCTAGATTTATTTTTACTAGCTCAAATTGATCGTAAATAAATACTATGATTTTATTAACTTATTAACTATATAATACTAAATTTTAATTTCTTAATATTAATTTTTTATAATAATTCAACAAGGGTCTTGACTAGTTAAGTAAATCTTAACTATTATTTTGACCTTATAGAATAAAGGAAAAAACAAATATTACAATCGTTTCCAAATTTCTGAGAAAAAGTTTCGAGAGATTTTGAAGTATTTTTGTTTTGATGAAACTGCTAATAAAACTTCAATTTATACAAAAATTAACAGAAACACAATTAACAAAATATTTAACAAGGTTCGCCAACATTTTTTTGCTGATAATTTAAATCTTTCAGAAAAAGAGAATGGTGAGTTTGAACTCGATGAATCTTATTTTGGAGCCAAGAGAATTAGGGGCAAGAGACTTAGGGGCAAGAGAGGTCGTGGAGCTGTTGAAAAAACTCCAGTTTTTGGACTTTTAAAAAGAGATGGTAAGGTTTTCGTTGAAATAGTCAAAAATTGCACCAGAGAACAATTGATGCCTATTATTCAGGCCAATTATTCAGGGAAAAATTCTTGAAGGATCAGCAATTAATACAGATGGTTGTAAAGCTTACGATGGCTTAATTTTAAATGGTTACACTCGTCATCGAATTTTTCATTCTCATAATGAATTTGCTCGAGGAAAAAATCATGTTGA
>CAMDGT010000097.1 GCA_945898025.1 Rickettsia typhi
AAAAAAGAGGCAACTCTTTCTGTTGGTTGAGCACCAACTGAAAGCCAATATTCAATTCTTTCTTTGTTGATTGAAATTTTTTTTTCATCATCAGCAACTAGCGGATTATATGTTCCAAGCTTTTCAAGAAACTTGCTGTCTCTGGGTGAAGTGCTATTAGTAACTAAGATACGATAAAAAGGAACTCCTGTTCTACCGCCACGCGATAAACGAATTTTAAGCATAATTTTAATATTAATTTGTTAAAAAACGAGAATTATAAAAATAATTTTTTATTTTGCAAATACTAATTTATAATGTTTTCAACTTAAAGGCTTAATGAAAAAAAATTTTTTGGTAAAAAGTCAATATTATCAATAATGTTTTTAAAATTATTGTTTTTACAATTTGGTAAAGAATATTTTTTAGTTAAATTAATCAAAAAATCAGCCTTGAGAGCACAAAATTCTTGATTAGAATGTCTCGTTAATAATATCAAAAAGAAACGATTCTTCAAATTATCTTGCAAATTAAATTTAGAGAATTTTGCCATATCAATTAAGCAATTTTTTGAATTGCAATTAATGCCAAGATTATCTTTTTCAAGCTCTGACAAGTTTTCTATTGTTGAAATTTTTCTATTTTTCCAATTTTGCAAACCATATCTATACCATAAATTAAGTTTACTGCCCGTTGGTTGGTTAGAAAAAATTAACCCTTTTTCTTGATGATGAAGAGTAAAAAATTTCTGCTCCGCATCGATTGAAATTACAGGCTCCTTAGTTAAAGATAAATTAATAATAAAAAATAAAAATATTATTAAAATCAAATAACGGATTTTATGATTAATAATACAAAAAAACAATGCCGATAACACCGCACCAACAAAAGCAAAAGAAGAAAAATCGTAAACTATAAATTGACTATATTTTAAATTAGCAACAAATTTAGCAATATCAATAATAATAGCAATCGATAAACCCATAATTTGCAAAGTAAATTTCTCTAAACCAGTTTGGAGAGGCATTAATAATAACGATAAAAAACCAAATGGCATTGCAATGAAACTGGTAATTGGTATCGCCAACAAGTTTGACAAAATTGAAAAATTAGTAAAATTATGAAAATGATAAATCGAAAAAGGCATAGTAGCAAGCTGTGCAACCATTGAAGAAAAAACAATTTGCATAAAATACCATAAAAATTTTTTAATAAAACTAGATTGCAAATTTAGTGGTTTAATTTTTTCAAATATTTGATAAGTAGCAGTAATTGCAGTAATCGCCGAAAAAGATAATTGTAAGCTGGCAGAAAATATCGATATCGGCTTAGAAAGAACAATCACACAAAACGAAATGGCAATAGATCGCATTGGGTTTGCAGATCTATCGAGTATAATCGCCAACATTATCAATAAAGAAAAATAAAAAGAGCGAACGGCAGGAATAGGCGAACCCGCTAATTTTAAATAACAAAAACAACTAATAATTGCAAAAATTGCAGATATTTTTTTTATATCATAATATAAAGTTAAATTTTCATTTAATGACAGTAAAAAACGAGATGTGATAAAAAATATCAACCCAGCAATTGTAAGATGAAGCCCCGAAATTGAAAGCAAATGAATCAAGCCTGAATTTTGAATATTATTCATCAGCTCTTGCGGAATAAGGTTTTGAGTTCCAATCAATAAAGCTCCAGCAATTTTTGCCTGATCTTGATTTTTGATATTTTGTAAAATATTGTCTAATATTTTATATCTAAGCCTCGTTATCCAACTTTGGTCAATAATTGCATTATCGCTTTTTTTAATAATTTTTACCTCTCCAAATCCGTAGCCACTGCCTTCAAAACCCTTTATTACCGCATCTTGATAATAATTAAAATCACCAAAAAATTTTTTGCCCGATGATTGCTGTAGATAAACTCTTAAAGAAACAATATCGCCAATATTTAAACCCGATAAATCAAAATTAGTTGCAACCTTTATTTTTCTAGGTCCGTTGACAGATAAATGACTAATAAAATTATTCGATAAAAAGCCCGCAATTTCAATATCTTTGTTGTCATAATTTTTGATATTGATTTGACGATATTTTAAAGGATAATAAGCATTTTTTAAATCAATAAATTTACGGTCGAAATCTTGAAATTGTTGATTATTAAGCATTTTTTCTTGTGTCTTAATTTTTTTCTTAGCAATTTTTGCTAATTTTTGTTTTTGCAGTTTTTCTTTTTGCAACCCTTCTCTTTCCTGCTTTCTCTTGTTTTTAATTTGATTTTGATAATTTTTAATATTCAAAAAATCCTCTTTTACCCCTTGCAAACACTCAATATCTTTGCCACATCTTATTGCCTGTTGGTAGAATTTTTGATTCATCTTTGGCATCGCAAAATTATTATCTTGCCTGTTCTCCTGCTTATTTCTAGACCCTTCTTCGCCTTCTTCATTATTTAATTCTGCGATTTCTGTTTTTGATTCTATATTATCGTTATTTTTTTCTAGCTTTTGCACTTGTTGCAAAAAAAACTGCTCTTTAGCAATTAATTCGCAATTATTAATGTTGGCGGTAGAGCTTTCTATCTTGCTTTGTTGCATCTGACATTTATTAATTATCTTCAAAAATTTTTGCGGAATTTGATATTGCCACTGCAATGTAAATATTTCTTGATTGAGGGCTTTAATTTCAAGTTGCAATTCTTTCATTGCTTCGCTATCACCCATTTGCAAGATATCAACTTTTTTGTTAAAAATTATTTTTTTAATTTTCTTAATTTTATTATTCTTAATTTGAAGCCCAACAACCTTGTCAATACAAGATTTATCTTTATTGCAAGCAATGATTTTTTTTGATAAATTTTTAGTTAGCTTGAGAATTTTAAATTCATCTTCTAGCTCTAAAGCCTTTATTCCAGAAGCATCAAACCCATTTTCTAATAAAAAATTAGTTAATTCTTGATATTCATAATTTTTCTTTTTTTGGTCTAAAATTGACTTTTCTTGTTTTTTTTGAACTTGTTTGGCTTTTTGCTTTTTTTCTCTAATTTCTTTTTCGATTTGCTTTTTTCTAAGCTTCCCAGTATTTTGTAGAGAATTTTTTTGAGCCTGCAACATTTGATAATGATCTGCAGATATTTTGTAAAAAACCACCTGTTCAAGAGCAAGAGCCCCTTTACTATGATAATTGGTAGAATTTTGACTAGTTTTTAAATCGACAATCTTGGCAATAATATTGCCATAAAGCTTTTGATTTACTAGATTCCTTTTAAATAAAAAACCTTCATAAATTAAGCTCCATAAAAATGCTGATAAGATAATTATTAAGGCTAGATAATATTTCCCGATATAGCTATTACAATATATGAAAAATAAAATAAAGGCGGTGGTTATTAACCCTAAAGATTGAAATAGGTAAAAATAAGGGTTGACAATGCAATTATTGCACTTGAAAAACAATAAAATACCAATAGCGACACAAATAGGAACGAATAAAAATAATTGTTGTGAAAATATAATCGCTCTAAGTAAAATCAACCAGTTGATGATATTATTTTTAATTGCTAAAATAATGCTGTTAAACATAGTGGTGTCGATATTTCAAATGCTTATGTGATGTTTATAAATTTAATTTGCTGAAAATAAATTTTAATTAATAATGTTATTTCTAGCTTTTAAAATTTAAAAATCAACATTCCCAACCTAATAAAATCAACATTTTTTAAATAATTTTTTGTCTAAATATAAATAAACTTGCTTTTAAACATATTTACATCTATCAATTTGGCGATTATTATCTTTACCAACATCAATATTCAATTAAATGTTTAATAAAATTCGATGAAAATTTAATTTAATCCATGAAATTTAAAATATTTACACATTAATTGAGGGCGAAGATAAGTTCCAGTTATATATAAAATTAGTAGAAATTTAGCAATATGATTATTTTTGATTATACAAAAAATATTTTTCTTGATAGAGGCTTTAAAAAGGCAAGAATATTTTTATTGAGGTCTTTATTATCTTACTCGGAAGTAATTAGCTGGCTAAAATACATTGATTCATTTTATAAAAAATATAGCCTCAACTTTACCCCCTCCGAATTGGCTGCATTGCCGATTAGATCTTATATTAGCAATATCTTCACAATAAAACAAAGAAATTTGATTTTACAAGATCACTACAAAATAATGGAGTCGGTATTTTCTCCTTTAGCAATTAAAAAATTTTTATCAGATAGCGAAATATCAATATCCTCTATTCTGAAAAAAAACGGCGATCAATGCCATTTAAAAATCTTAATGCATGGAAAATTTTGGCGAGAAGGGGCAATGACTCTTTATTTACAAGACGAATCTTGTAAGTTAATCTCTACCTTAACTTTTACTATTCATAATGATTTAAACGGCAAAAGGTCAATTTTTATTGGCGGACTTCAAGGCGGAAGCGACATTGAAAAATCCGATATCGTTAGTTTTACACGAAGCCTAGGCGGATTAAGACCAAAACACACATTAATTGAATGTTGCTATGCAATTGCAAAATTTATTGAGGCTGAAAAAATAAC
Organism: Rickettsia typhi; assembly: GCA_945898025.1. Classification (GTDB taxonomy): domain Bacteria; phylum Pseudomonadota; class Alphaproteobacteria; order Rickettsiales; family UBA1997; genus JAJTDS01. The sequence continues at coordinate 4,548 of CAMDGT010000097.1, forward strand.
AGGTGTTTCAAATAAAAATCATGTTTTTTCATATCAAAAAACTTTTCAAAAAAGTTATAACAGCATCTGGGAGGAAATTGGCTCAACCTTAGATAATGATGGAAATTATTTATTGCCAAAATATTTAACAAAACGCGATTTTGAATCAGTGACTCAAAAAAAACGAAAAGATTGGCTTATCCGACATGCTCACATTAATAAATTAACAGTTGATATTGATAATTTTCTAAAGGAAAACTCAAATAATACTCTTAAATAAACTTGCTTTTAAACATATTGATATCTATTATTTGGCGATTATTAGCTTTGCCAAATCGCATATTAAACTAAATTAATAAAATAAAATGCAAACCCGTCAAGAAAAAAAAGAATCCGGACAAATTGCAAAAATCGACAATAAAGATCTTCTCGGCTTTGCTAGCAAAAACCCCAAAGAATCAATCTTAAGAAAACCAGATTGGATAAGAGTCAAGGCGCCAACTTCTCAAGGCTATCAAGAAACTAAAGCAATATTAAATCAAAAAAAACTACACACTGTTTGCGAAGAGGCATCTTGCCCCAATATCGGAGAATGCTGGGAGCAAAAGCATGCTACGGTGATGATTCTTG
>CAMDGT010000098.1 GCA_945898025.1 Rickettsia typhi
TAATAATTTGCAAAACCTAATTCATTGATAATTTTGAATGCTTCTTGACACCCATTACAACAGAAATTTGAATCTTCAAGATAATTGCTTTGACCGCAATGTCGGCAGTTTTTCATTATTTTATTAAATAATTTTTACTATCTTGATAAATATTGCCTTTTTTATCTATTAAAGTATATGATGCTTGCCACCTTCCAGAATCTGGTAATTCAACAATAATATTATTGGTATTGTTTTTGTTGACTGAAAAATCAAGCTTCTCTTTGCCAGCTCTGCGAAAATCAATTATTATTTTTTCAAAATTTATGATTTGTGAGTTTTTATCTGTTGCAGAAATGTCAATTTTAATTTTTCGTTGTGAAAGGTTGTTAATATTGATTGAAACCTGCCAATTTAAAGAATTTTGCCTTTTTTCTTTGTTGATAATTGGCTGATATTGCGATTTATTGAATTTATTGCTTGAGTCTCCTACTATTCCATGCCAAGTTTTTTGCGAAAGATAGATATAATAAAAGTCGACGGTGATAATTATCGCGAAAAATGCAAAAAATATATAGGGTATTTTAGATTTTTTCATTAATTAATTTATTTTTTGTTCGATTTTACTGCTTCTCTGGCGAGTTTGTCTGCTTCTTCGTTTAATTTATCGCCTGAATGCCCTTTAACCCAGTGCCAATTTATGGTATGTTTGGTTGTTTCTTTTTCTAATTCTTGCCATAATTCAATGTTTTTAACGGGCTTTCTATTAGCATTATGCCAGTTGTTTTTCTTCCAAGTGAATATCCATTTAGTAATGCCGTTTTGCACATAAAGACTATCGGAATAAATATTTATAGAAGATGATTTTTTGACTGTTTTAAGAGCTTCGATAACTGCTTTAATTTCCATTTGATTATTAGTCGTTTCGGCAACGAATCCAGAAATAGTTTTGCGATGTTCTTTATATAATAGAACCGCTCCCCAGCCACCGGCACCGGGGTTCCCCGAGCAGGCTCCGTCGGTATAGATGGTAATAAAATTTTGTGATGATTGGTTCATTAATTAATGTTTAATTAAAATAAAAATAATTGCCAATATTGCTTATAAATTATAATCAGTCAATCAATTTTTGCTAAGACATTATTTTAATCAGAAGGCTTTTGGTTGAAATAATTTAGTTGATTTTAAATTATTTTTATTAATACTCCTCATTTTTCATCCTTAAATCAATTATTAATAAATTCTTATGAAAACTAATGCAAACTCTCTTCGTGTCAGCAATGTAATTGAATTTCAAAATCAACTATGGAAGGTTGTAAAAAGAGAGCATGTAAAACCGGGAAAGGGCGGTGCTTATATTCAAGTTGAGATGAAAAATATCAACACAGGAAACAAAACTAACACAAGGTTCAATTCTAACGAAGATGTAATGGTTGCTTATATTGAGCAGAAAAATTTTCAGTTCCAATATTTTAATCAAGATAATTTAGTGGCAATGGACATGGAAAGCTTTGAAACTGTTGAGTTTAGCAAAAATTTAGTTGGTGAGGCTCTTCCTTTTTTACAAGAAGGCATTAATATTAGGGTTGAATATTGCAACGATAACCCTGTTTCAATTGCTTTGCCTGAAAATGTCAATGCCATAATAGCTCAAGCCGATGCAGTTGTTAAAGGTCAAACCGCAACAGCTTCTTACAAGCCTGCAATTCTTGAAAACGGAGTAAAAATTATGGTTCCTCCTTTTATTGAAAGCGGTGAAGAAATAATCGTTAAAACAGAAGATTTTACTTATGTTAGCCGTGCTAAATCTACTAATATTTAGCAAAAAACTTTGGCAAAAAACTAATCAAAAGCTATGGCACTAAATCTACAAAACATTGCTCGATGCTTAATTTCTGTTTCTGATAAAACTGGTATTGTTGAGCTTGCAGAATTTTTATCGCAAAGAAATATAGAAATAATTTCTACTGGCGGAACCTTTAAGCTGTTGCAACAAAACCATATTAAAGTTACTGAAATTAGTGAGTTTACTGAATTTCCTGAAATTATGGATGGTCGAGTTAAAACTCTTCATCCGAAAGTTCACGGAGGCTTGTTAGCAATTAAAGATAATGCCATACATAATCAACAAGCGCAGCAAAATAACATTAAAAATATTGATCTATTGATTGTCAATCTTTATCCATTTATTGAAACGGTTGCAAAAACTAATAACTCCGCAGAAATTATTGAAAATATTGATATCGGCGGGCCAGCAATGGTTCGCTCTGCCTCAAAAAATTTTTACTATAAAACGGTAATTACTGAAATTGAGCAATATCAAGCCTTGAAGAATCAATTATTGGAAAATCAAAATTCCACCACCCTAGATTTTCGTATCGAGTTAGCCAGTAGGGCATTTTACAATATTGCAAAATATGATATTGCAATTGCTGATTGGTTTGCCAATTTTAGTGCCACTGAAGTCTCTAAAATGAATGGCGAAAAAATCGCCAATAATGAAAATGAAGGTTTTGCTGAAAAATTAAATATTGAATTATCTCTTAAACAAAAATTACGATATGGCGAGAACTCCCACCAACAAGGGGCGGTTTATCAATTTGTTAATCAATCAAATTTTTCATCCGCATTAGTTGGAGCAAAGCAATTACAAGGCAAAGAGCTCAGTTATAATAATTTTAATGATGCTGATTGTGCCTATAATTTAATGGTTGAATTTTCTGATAATAGCGAACCTAATAATTATGTTTGTTCGATAATTAAACATAATAACCCTTGCGGTGTTGCAATTGCTAGTAGCCCAATCGAGGCATATCAAAAAGCTTTAAATGCTGATAGCAAAAGTGCATTTGGAGGCATTGTAGCAATTAATGCTAATGTTGACGAATCTCTAGCTCTTTTAATTTCTCAATTATTTTATGAAGTTATAATTGCTAACGGCTTTACTCCAGAGGCTTTAAAAATTCTGGTCAATAAAAAAAATTTAAGGCTTTTAGAGCTTGATTTTAAGCCTTATAGCAATTTAAGTTTTAAATCTATTGCTGGCGGTATGCTGGTGCAAGATGTTGATAATCATAATTTTAACCTTAATCAATTGAAGCAAGTTAGTGATATAGCTCTAGATAGTCAAGATTTACAGCAGTTACTGTTTGCAGTTAAAGTTTGTAAACATTTAAAATCTAATGCTATTGCGGTAGTTGCTGGTTTCCAAACTTTAGGTCTTGGCATAGGGCAGACTAATCGAGTTGATTCTTGTGAAATAGCTTGTAAAAAAGCGGTTGACATAATGCGGGGCGATATTTATAAACAATATCATCAAGATAAAAATACTAAATTATTTTTAGCCTCTGATGCCTTTCTACCTTTTGCTGACAATATCGAAATTGCTCATAAATTTTGCATAAAAGGAGTTGTCGCCACTAGTGGCTCAATAAGAGATAAAGAAGTTATCGCCAAAGCAAATGAACTAGGAGTTTCTCTTTATTTTGTTGAAACTAGACATTTTAGACATTAAATTATGATTAAAAAACTTATCTTAATTATTCTTCTAGCTTTATATTTTCCATTTTCTGTTTTAGCCAATTTTAATCAAGATTCTTATGCATATAAGGTGGTGGATACCGATTTTACCGCCCCAGAGAATAGAGATCCATTAAAAGTCGCAACAGAAAAAAGCAAAATTGATAATCAATTTTTATACGGCTATAAATTATCTACTGGCAAGTTTTTCATTGCTCCAGAGGTTGGCAACCAGGCTCTTGCCCCTCAAAATATTCAGAAAAATATTCAGGAAGAAAAAGGTGTTTTTAACCCCAATTTTGCATTTGGTGTAAAAACAAGTTTAGGATATGATTTTAATAATCATTTTTTGGCATTTATTGGCTATAATTTAGGCGGTCTAGCCTTTGATAAAGAGAAAATGGCTGGCAAGGTTAAGCTTAATCATTTGCAATTAGGCTCAATTAGCGTAGGTTCGCAAATTAACATTACTCAAAATTTTGGAGTAAAAATTAACTGTTCGCAACAAAATTCTATCATCAACTCTAATAATCAACAAAATATAATTGGTTGTAATAATGTTAAAATTGGTACAGTTTACGGTTTTTAGATTTAAATATTTTCACTTATGAACAAATTAGCACAAATTTATGAAGGCAAGGCTAAAATATTATTTAGCACTGAAGAGCCTAATCAACTAATACAATACTTTAAGGACGATGCTACCGCCTTTAACGGTCAAAAAAAAAGTAACCTTGTTGGTAAGGGCATCCTTAATAATTTAATTTCTGAATTTATTATGAAAAAGCTCGCTGAAGAAAAAATTTCTACTCACTTTATCAAAAGAATAAACGACAGAGAGCAATTAATTAATAAGGTTGAAATTATTCCCCTAGAGGTGATAATCCGCAATATTGTTGCTGGTTCTCTTGCTAAAAAGCTTAATATTGCCGAAGGAGCAACATTATTGGCACCAATTTTTGAAATTTGCTATAAAAATGATGATTTAGGAGACCCTTTAATTAACGATGATCATGCCACAAAATTGTTGAAGATAATCAATGAAAGTCAACTTAATCAGATAAAAAATTCTGCCCTTAAAATTAATCAAATTTTAATTAATCTTTTTGCAAATATTGACCTAAAATTAGTTGATTTTAAAATAGAATTTGGTTTTGATTCAGCAGGGAGCATAATTCTTGCCGATGAAATAAGTCCCGATTGTTGTCGTCTATGGGATTCCATCAGCAATAAAAAAATGGATAAAGATGTCTTCCGCAGAGATCTTGGCGATCTAGTTCTAATTTATCAAGAAGTTGCTCAAAGGCTAGGAATATCAGTTCCAAAGCTTTAATTTCAACATTTATAAAGCTCCCTTCTTTGTCATCCTCGCGCGAAGTGCAACAAAGTCGCGGGATCTATTGCCTTTCTGGGTCCTGCAACTTCGTGCAGGATGACGGGTGAGCTAGCTTCGAACTATATGATAACTGCAACAATTTTTTCTTGGGTTTTTTAATCCCTTGGCTGAATGATAACGGAATGCATCTTCACCACAAGGGGCTGAAAGCCCCTTGTTGCCTTCTTTCTTGGGGGGCTGAAAGCCCCTTGTTGCCTTCTTTCTTGGGGGGCTGA